>DATDQL010000112.1:0-8134 GCA_035292305.1 Thermoplasmatota archaeon | reverse complement strand
CCGCCGCTAACGAGAGCGCGAGCGAGGTCCTCCTGGTCCACGTCGGGGCGACCAAGCCCACGTTCCTCGAGAACGCCTTCAAGGCCGAGAACCAGAACGCCACGTTCTTCGTCCTCGGCATCGCCGGGACCGCCATCGGCGGCGTCGTCGGCCTCGCTCGCCTCCAGCGCCGGCGCGGAGCGCTCGAGCACGAGCTCAGGATCCTCGAGCACGAGTACGAGCGCACGCGCGCCCGGCCCCTCGAATGCGAGAGGGCGCTCGCCGAGCGCAAGTCGCGCGCCCGGACGCTCCTCATCGAACGCAAGCTCGACGAGTCGCAGTGCCACCTCCTCGAACGCCGCATCGACGACCTCACGCGGACGCTCCGCCTCCACGAGCTCTCCGACCTCCTCGACCTCCTGCCGCGCGGCATGGCCCATGCGCTCGAGGAGGTGCTCGCCGACGGCCGCGTCACGACGTGGGAACGCCGCAGCTTCCTCGAGGTCCTGGAGCACGACCGCGTGATGCCCCCGGAGATGAAGGTCCGCGTCCGCGCGCTCATCGACGAGTGGTACGCGCGCGACAACACGGCGACGGCGAGGACCCTGATCCCGGGCGGGCCGCCGGAGCCGGCGGCAGCCGACGAGCCACCCCGGCAAGGTACATGAGCGCTGAGCGACTCCTTCGACGCGAGGCTGGCATGGACATCGATCCCCGCGGCGCGCCCCTCCGGAGCCCTCCGACCCTCGCGGTCGCGCTCGTGGCCGTCCTCCTCGCAGGGGGCGTGGTCGCGGACGGCTGGCCGCAGCCTTCGCACGACGCGGCGCGGACGAGCGCGGGCCCCGAGGGCGGTCCGGTCACCGACGACGTGGCGTGGATCTCGTACGTGCCCGGGACGCGCGCCGACCCGCCGCTCGTCGTCGGCGGATCCGCGTACGTCCTCACCCAGGAAGGCATCCCGGGCCGCGAGGAGGAGGCCGTCTTCCGCGTCGACCTCGACTCCGGCGCGGTCTCGAGGCTGGTCTCCCTCGAGAGCCCGGACACGTTCGTCCTCGACGAGGAGCGCGTGTTCGTGCAGGGCGACGCGAGCATCGACGCGTACGCCCTCGCCGACGGCTCGCCGGTGTGGACGTGGGCGCCGCGCATGAACGCCGAGCTCCTGAACCTCGACTGTGCCTACCTCGCCGTTCGCAATGCGACTCTCTACGGCTTCTGCGGCGCCTTCGAGAACGACGTGGGGATCGCGCCCTTCGTTGTTGCCATCGACGCCGCGACGGGCACGGAACGGTGGGTCTGGCAGCGCGACGTGCGCGCCGAAAGCGGGCTCGGTCAGGTTCCGGAGGCTCCGACCGGTATCGCGACGCGCGTCATCGGCACAAATTCGATGAGTGTCATCGGGCCCTACGTGCTCGCGCTCACGCGCGAGGCCTACGACGCATCCGACGTCCTCCTCCTTGACGAGGAGCGCGGCGTCGCGTACGAGCAGTACTATGTCTGGGCCCTCAACGAGGAGGACGGGACGCTGCTCTGGTCGAGGAACACGGCGCCGCACGCCTTCGTCGAGGGCGCGGGCCCGACGCGCGACCTCGGCGCGGGCTTCATCTTCCCGGCCGCGCCGACCGGCTCGTCCGGTGTCGCGTTCCTCCGTCTCACGGACCTCGTCGCGGTCAACCCAGCGACGGGAGAAGAGCTGTGGAACCAGCCCATCGGCGCCGAGGACGCGCAGCAGGACACGGCCGGGGGCGGCTTCGCCTTCAGCGGCGACGCACTCTACGTGCCGACCTCACAGAGCATCTACCGCTTCGACCCCGAAACGCACGCGGAGCTCTGGCGTTACACGCTGCCTCCCGAAGCAGGGGAGGTGTGGGGCAGCGGGAGCCCGCTCATGTACGCGAACGGCACGATCTATGCGCGCTCCCTCAACGTCGGACCGGCCGTCGTCAACATCGTCTACGCGCTCGACGCCGAGACCGGCCGCATCCGCTGGCGGCACGAGTTCCCGCTCGGCGCGCAGCCCGTGGGCCCGCTCATCGACTTCTCCGTCGGCGGCGGGCTCCTCCTCGCGGCCGGTGTGGACGGCAACGTCACCGCGTTCGGTCGAACGAGCGCCTCCCTCGCGCCGCAGGTCGTCGTCTCCGACACGTACCCTGCGCCGGGTGCCCTCGCGCGCGCCGACCTCTCCGGCACCGGCCCCGGCCTCGGCGGTCCCGCGAGCGCGTACCGCGCCGAGTGGGGCGACGGGAACGTGACCGGCTGGCAGGCCTCGCCCGTGCTCGAGCACGCGTACGCGACGCGGGGCGACCGCGCGGCGCGTCTCAGCGCGCGGAACGACGCGGGACAGACCTCGAGCGTCTTCGTCACATTCCACGTCGGCGCGACGCCGCCCGTCGAGCTCACGTTCCTGCAGCGCGCCTTCTCGCAGGAGAACCAGAACGCGACGTTCTTCATCCTCGGTCTCGTCGCGACCACCGCGGGCGGTCTCGCGACGCTCGCGCGCCTCCAGCGGCGGCGCCGGCGCCTCGAGGACGAGCTTCGTGCGATCGACGAAACGTACGCGCGGACGAAGGCGCGGCCGATGGAGTGCGAAGTGGCCCTCGCCCAGCACAAGGCGCGCGCGCGGACGCTGCTCCTCGAGCGGCGCCTCGAGGAGGTCCAGTGCACCGTCCTCGAACGCCACGTCGAGGAGCTCATGCGGACGCTGCGGATGCACGAGATCGAGGAACTCCTCGACCACCTGCCGCGCGGCCTCGCCCGCGCGATGGAGGAGATGCTCGCCGACGGCCGCATCACGGCGTGGGAGCGGCGCAGCTTCCTCGCGGTCCTCGAGGACGATCGCATCCTGGCGCCCGAATCCAAGGTACGTGTGCTCGCGCTCATCGAGGCGTGGTACGCGAGGGACAACGCTACGCCGTCCAGGGCCATAGTGCCCGAGCCGGCAGCCTCCCACACCGAGCGGACCGTGTAGCCCCGCCCGGGTGCGTTACGGGCAGGCGAGGTACTTGCGGCACAGCGTCGCGACGATGCCGCCCACGGGGGCGGGGATCGGGGGGCCTTCCCAGCAGCAGATCGCGCGGACCGGTCGGATGAGTTTCATCCTCCACGGCACCGCGAGGCCCGAGCAAGAGCGTTTCGCCTACGCCGGCTCCGGGCGGCGCTCGCGCCCCGTCCACATCCACAACGCGAACGCGCCGACGAGGAGGGCAGGGACGAGGACGTTCACCGCAGGCACGCCGAACACGGGCGGGATGGTCGCGAGGCCGACGGCCGCGAGCCCGGTGACGATGGTCAGCGAGCAATGCGCGCACACGAACACGGTCGCGAGTGGGCCCTTCCAGCGGGAACGGGGCGTCGGACACGCGGGCGCGGCCACGCCACGGACTCGGCGCGCCGCGACTTAAGAGTTCGGACGGGCGAAGGATAAAGGAGGAAGGGCTGAAGGATGAAGGGAAGGGGGCGACGGGCCGCCGGGTCGAGGCGTGGACGAGGGGCAGCGGGCCGGCGGGAGGGCGACGGGCAACGGCCTGTCGTGTAGCCGGCCGCCGGATACGATGTAGCGTAGCGCTACATTACGCGCATGGCCGGAACGCGCCCCTCAGCGCCCGAGTCCCCTCGACCCGTCCCCGTCGCGCGAGGCCCTCGGCCCTTCCCCTCATCCTTCGGCCCGTCCTCCCTCATCCCTTTCCCGTCAGGCGCCGAGACTCTCCCGGAACCACCCGTCGAGCACGAAGCTGAGCTCCTCCGCGCGGACGTCGCCGAAGGCGCTGTGGCCGGACTCGATCTCGACGAGCCTCTTCGGCCCCGCAAGCCCCTCGTACACGCGGCGCGAGGATGTAGGCTTCACGGCCGTGTCGCGCGTGCAGAGCACGACGAGCGTGGGGGCCTTGACGTCACGCGCCCACCGGGCGCCTTGGACCGAGAGGAGTGCGGCGTAGTTCGCGAGGCTCACGTGCGTCGCGAGGAACCCGGCCTTCCGCGCGCGCGCGGCCGCCTCCGGGTCCACGTAGAGATCCTCGTACCGGAACTTGTACGGCACGCGCATCGGCCTCGCGCCGAGCTTCGAGGCACCGACGTTGAGCGCGTTCCCGATGCGGTACCCGAGCATCTCGGCGGCGCTGATCTCGCCTTCGACGCTGTCCGAGGGCGCGACGAGCGCGGCGGCGCGGAACTGCGCGAGGCGCGGGAGGGCGCGGCACGCGAGGGCGGCGCCCATCGAGTGGCCGACGAGGCCGAGCGACCCAGACCAGTGCTTCTCGGCGACGAGGAACTGCGCGGCGGCACCCAGGTCCTCGATGGCGAGGTCAGGGTCCGCGGTCCCGTCGAGCGCGGCCGCGCGTCCGTGCGCGCGGGAGTCGATCGCGAGCGTGATCCACCCCTTCGCCGCGAGGCGGTCCCCGGCGTCCGCGAACTCGTGCCGCGTCGAGGCGAGCCCGTGGAGGAGCACGAGGGCGCCGCGCGCGGTGCGTGTCGGCAAGGTCAGCGTGCCGGCGAGGGCGCCGGCGCCGAGGGGGACTTCGACGTCCATCGAGGCCGAAGGCCCCGGCGGCGACAAATAGGCTTCCCGCGAAGCGATGGATTATATGGGTGGTCCGCTTCGGGGGCCTCTGACCGGTGACGCGCTTTGCGGCGCCCGCCCCGGCCTCTTCCCGCGCTCTGCGCGGGAGACGAAGGCCGGCCCGGGCGTCAGCGGCCGCTCCCCGCGGCTGCCACGCGCCGCGCCCCCTTCGGGCGCGGTGGCGCGGTGGACCCGGTCCACCGAAGCGTGAGTCCATGGCAGACGACAAGAAGGCCAAGAAGGAGAAGGCTGCCGACGATGCCGGTCTCCCCGCGGGCAAGGAAGAAAAGAGCGGCAAGAAGAAGGTCGCGCGCAAGGCGGCGCGCAACGTGAAGGACCGCTGGAAGGCCAAGAGCTGGTACACGGTCCGCGCGCCGAAGATGTTCAACGGCGTCCCGCTTTGCGAGACCCTCACGGACGACACGGCGAAGCTCATGGGCCGCGTCGCGGAAGCGACGCTCCAGGACCTGAACGGGGACCTCTCCAAGATGCACGTGAAGCTCCACTTCAAGATTGGCGCGGTCAAGGGCACCGACGCGCACACGAAGTTCGTCGGGCACGAGCTCACGAGCGACTACATCCGCCGCCTCACCCGCCGCAAGCACTCCAAGATCGACGGCGTGTTCGACGTCACGACGAGCGACGGGTACATGCTCCGCGTGAAGCCGATGGCGATCACGGAGAAGCGCGCGACGTCGAGCCAGGAACAGAAGATCCGCATCCTTGCCGAGACCGCGATCCGCGACTCCGCGAAGGCCAACGACCTCGGCGGCTTCGTGAAGTCCATGGTGAACGGGGACCTCTCGCAGGTCATCTTCAAGGAGGCCCGCAAGGTCTACCCGCTCAAGCGCGTCGAGATCCGCCGCTCCGAGCTGCGCGGCGAGCCCGAGGGCGCGGTCGTCGAGACCGATGTCTTCGCCCCGGCGGCCGAGGCCGTCGAGGCCGCGCCCGCCGAAGGCGAGGCGACGGCCGAAGCGGACGCCGTCGCGGCCGAGCTCACGGCAGAGACCGGAGCCGCCGCCCCGGCCGAAGAGGAGCTCACCGAAGAAGAGCGGGTCGACTAGGACGCCAAGGGAGCGAAGGACACCAAGCCGGCCGGCTCGCGTGGCCCGCCGGCGCCTTCGTGAGGCTCTCCCCCTTGCAGTTCTCCGACCTCATCGCGTTCTTCTCGCCGCGGGCGTGGAAGACTCTGCAGCTCGCCCTAGTGGTCGCCATCGGGGTCTACACGTACCGCCGGCGGATGCTCAACGCCGCCGGGGCCTTCACGGCCGTCGCTTGCGGCGCGGCGATCGTGCTCGCGACGAGCATCGTCTGGCTCGTCCTCCTCTTCGCGCTCCTCGCGATCGGCTCCGCCGCCACGCGCTTCCACTACAGCGAGAAGGAGGCGCGAAAGGTCGCGGAGAAGGCCGGCGGTCGCCGTAGGACCCGCAACGTCCTCGCGAACGGCCTGCCGGCGACCATCGTCGCGATCCTCGTGCCGTTCCTCTCCGGCAGCCTCGGCTACACGCCGCTCGCGGTGGCCTACGTGAGCGCCGTCGCGGTCGCCGCGAGCGACACACTCGCCTCCGAGTTCGGGAGCCTCGCGAAGAGGGTCTACCTCATCACGACCCTCCGACGAGTGCCCGCTGGCACGGACGGCGGATTCAGCGCCGTCGGCCAGGCGGCGGCGGTCGCGGGCGCGCTCGCGCTCGCCGTGCTGGGCTGGCTCTTCCTCGGCTACATCCCGGAAGTCTTTGGGCTCGTCCCGTGGATGGAGGTGCGACCTCTCACGCTCCTCATCCCGACGCTCGCCGGATTCTTCGGTTGCCAGGTGGACAGCGTGCTCGGCGCCACGCTCGAAGGCGAAGGGCTTCTGACGAAGGAGGAGGTCAACGGGCTCTCGATCGCCGCGGGGGCGATCCTCGGCCTGTTGCTCGCGGTGCTGTGGCTTTAGCAGCGTCTGCGGCCTCTCGGTCTGCGCAGGACGACGCGCCGACAGGCTTTTCTCGCGCCCTCAGGTTCGACCGGCCGTGACGGGCGAGCCACGGGCCATGCTCATCGTCATCGATGGCCTCGGGTGCAACCCCGCGGGCGCCGTCCCTGGCAACGCCGTCGAGATCGCGACGACGCCGACGCTCGACCGACTGCTCGCGACGTGCGCGCACACGAAGCTCGAGACGTCGGGCGAGGCCGTCGGTCTCCCCACTGAGCAGATGGGCAATTCCGAGGTCGGGCACATGAACCTCGGCGCGGGGCGCGTGATCCACCAGACGCTCACCCGTGTCGACAAGGCCATCCGCGACGGAGGGTTCTTCGAGAACCCGGCCCTCGTCGGGGCCGTCGATCACGCGCTCGAAAGCGGCGGCAGGCTCCACGTCCTCGGTCTCGTGAGCGACGGCGGCGTGCACTCGCACACGGGGCATCTCGAGGCGGTCCTCCAGCTCGCGCGGCGCAAGGACCTCGTCGACGACGGCGTCCTCGTGCACGCGTTCACGGACGGCCGTGACACGGGACCGAGGACGGGGCTCGGGCACGTCACGCGCTTGGAGGCGAGGGCGGCGGACATCGGCGCGGGTCGTCTCGCCACGGTGTGCGGTCGGTATTGGGCGATGGACCGTGACAAGCGGTGGGACCGGACGAAACGAGCGTACGACGCGATCGTCCGCGGCGAGGGCCCGCGGGCGGCCGACGCGCGCGACGCGATCGAGGCGAGCTACGAGAAGGGTGTCGGCGACGAGTTCGTCGAGCCGGTCGTGCTCGGCCGCTACGACGGGATGCGCGACGGCGACTCGGTGCTCTACGCGAACTTCCGGCCTGACCGCGCACGCCAGTTGACGCGGGCCCTCGCGGAGGCCCCCTTCGACGGGTTCGACGTTGCGGTACGGCCTCGCTTGCACGTCGCGACGATGGTTCCCTACGAAGCCACGTGGCCGCACCCCGCCGCGTTCGGGCCCGAGCAGCCGGCGAACACGATCGGCGAACTCGTCGCGGCGCGCGGTTGGCGTCAGCTTCGCGTCGCGGAGACGGAGAAGTATGCGCACGTCACGTACTTTCTGAACGGCGGACGCGAGGCCGTGTTTCCGGGGGAGGACCGGATCCTTGTCCCGTCTCCGAAGGTGCCGACGTACGACCACCGTCCCGAGATGAGCGCGGACGAGGTCACGGACCGCGTGCTCGCGGCGCTCGACGACGACTACCGCTTCGTCTGCCTCAACTTCGCGAACTGCGACATGGTCGGCCACACCGGCGACATCGCGGCGACCGTCCGCGCCATCGAGACCGTGGACGCCTGCCTCGGCCGCATCCTGGCCAAGGCGTCGCCACGCGCGTTCCACGTCTTCGTGACGGCGGACCACGGGAACGCGGAGGAGATGGTGGACGCCCAAGGGGGCCCGCAGACGGCGCACACGACGTACCCCGTCCCGCTTTTCCACGTCCCACCCTCGGGCGCGCCGCGGCGGTCTCTCTCACCGGGCGTCCTCGCGGACGTGGCGCCGACCCTGTGCGAGGCGCTCGGCGTCCCGCAGCCGAGAGAGATGACCGGCCGGTCGCTCTTCGCCGACCGGCCGTAGGGGCGGCCCTTCGGGGCTAGGTGGGTCCAAGAAAAGAACTCGAGCGACCGGC
>DATDQL010000111.1:0-3352 GCA_035292305.1 Thermoplasmatota archaeon | reverse complement strand
CGGGTCCATGCGCTCCTCGCGGCGGTCGTCCGCCGTGCGGAGGAGCGTCTGCCTTCGCGCGGGCCAGTCCGCGACGAGCCAATCTTCGAGCTCGCGGACGACCGCGGCGCTGTGCGGGAGGCGTAGCGTGCCGAGGTACTCGGCGAGTTCGCGGCGCGTCTCGAGGCGGGAGAGGCGTTCGAGGGAGCGTTCGCCCGCGGGGCGCTCGCCGATGCGGGCGCCGAGCGAGTTCGTGAGCCCCTTCAGCGCGTTCTCGTCCATGGGCTCCCGTCCATGAGCACGTGGCGGGAAGGACCTTTCGCCTCAGACGCGCTCGACGATCGTCGCGATGCCTTGACCGAAGCCGATGCACATCGTGACGAGCCCGTACCGCTTCTGCGTGCGCTCGAGCTCGTGGAGCACGGTCGTGATGAGGCCCGCGCCGGTCGCCCCGAGCGGGTGCCCGCGCGCGATCGCGCCGCCGTTCACGTTGACCCTGTCGTAGGGCGCGCCGGTGTCGCGCATCCAGGCGAGCGGAACGCTCGCGAACGCCTCGTTGCACTCGAAGAGATCGATCTGGTCGATCGTGAGGCCGGCCTTCGCGAGGACCTTCTTCGTCGCAGGGATGGGACCGGTGAGCATGAGCGCGGGGTCGCTGCCGACGACGGTCTGTGCGACGATGCGCCCGCGGGGCTTCCATCCGCGGTCGCGGACGACGTCCTCGGAGGCGACGAGCACGGCGGTCGCGCCGTCGACGATGCCGCTCGAGTTGCCGGCCGTGACGCGGCCGTTCTCGGGGCGGAACACGGGCTTCAACGCGCCGAGCTTCTCGATCGTCGTCTGGGGGCGCGGGTGCTCGTCCTGCGTGATCCAGGCCTTCTGGCCGTCGACCGTGACCTCGACGGGGACGATCTCCCGCTTGAGGCGGCCCTCCTCCATCGCGAGGCCTTGGCGACGCTGCGATTCGACGGCGAAACGGTCGAGGTCCTCGCGCGTGAGCTTCCACTGGTCCGCGATGCGCTCGGCGCTCTCGCCCTGGTGCAGGATCTCGTACTTCGCTTCGAGGTTGGGGGAGACCGCGCCCGCGTCCGAGCCGATCGGCACGCGCGTCATGTTCTCGACGCCACCCGCGAGGACGATCCCGTAGTCGCGGCTCTTGACCATCGTGGCGGCGAGGTTGACCGCGTTCTGGCCGGAGCCGCACATGCGGTTCAGCGTGACGCCCGGGACGCCGACGCCGAAGCCTGCGTTGAGCGTCGCCATGCGCGCGATGTTGAGCCCTTGCTCCCCGGTCGGGGAGACGCAGCCGAGGAGCACGTCGTCGATGTCCTCGGGGCGCAGGCCGGTGCGCTCGACGATGGCCTTGAGCGGGAACGTGGCGAGGTCCTGCGGGTGGGTGTCGCGGAAGCTCCCGCCCCGCTTGCCGTACGGTGTGCGGGCGGCGTCGACGATGTAGGCCTCGGGCATCGGTTCCTCATGCGCGGTCGTGGTAGATAATCTTGCGCGGGCGCCGCAAGGCGCATGAGGCCGCGTGGCCTTCGGCCCGCGTGGTCGTGGAAGGCGGAACGCTCCCCGAGCAGTTCCAGGCGTCGCTCGCCCGGAACCCGGACGCGCCGGCGCTCGCGGCGCGCTCTGCTGCGGGAGGCTGGGACCGTTGGACGTACCGGGAGCTCGGCGAGGCCGTCGCGTGCCTGGCGTGCGGTCTCCTCGAGGCGGGCGTCGGGCGGGGCGATCGCGTCGCCATCCTCGGCCCGAACTCGATGGCGTGGCATGTGGCGGACCAGGCCGCGCTCCACATCGGCGCGGTCACGGTCCCGCTCTACGACACCGTGCCGCCGGCGGAGCAGGCGTTCGTGCTGGCCGACTCGGGCGCGAAGGTCCTCCTCGTCCACGACGCCGCTCGGTGGGCGAGGCTGGAGCCGCGGCGCGTCGAGTTCCCGGGCCTCGTCCTCGTCGCCGTGCTCGAACCGTCGACGTCGATGCTCTCGCTCCCGGCGCTCACGGCGAGCGGCCGGGCGGCGCACGAGAAGGACTCCGGGCTCTTCGCCCGCGCGTGGAAGTCCGTGACGCCCGCCGACGTCGCGACGCTCATCTACACCTCCGGAACGACGGGCCGGCCGAAGGGCGTCGTCCTCACGCACGGCAACCTCGCGTTCAACGTCGCGACGGTCTCGACCATCGAGCCCGTCGGCCCCGGCGACGTCACGGTCTCGTTCCTGCCGCTCTCGCACAGCCTTCAGCGCGTCGCCGAGCTCACGTTCCTCGCGAACGGGGTCGCGATCCATCACGCGAGGTCGTTCGAGAGCCTCCCGCAGGACCTGCTGGACGTGCGCCCCACGATCCTCGTCGGCGTGCCGCGCGTCTGGGAGAAGGCCTACCGCGCGGTCGTCGCGCGCGTCGAGCAGGAGCCCGCCTGGAAGCAGCGCGTCTTCCGCGCGACGCTCGCCGCCGGCCTCGAGGTGGTGCGCGCGGGCGACGACCGCAGGCCGGCGCGGCTCAAGGACCGCGCCCTCGCCGCGTTCGGCCGCCGCGTCGTGTTCCGGCCGCTGCGCGAGCGCTTCGGCGGGCGCCTGCGGTGGCTCGTCTCCGGCGGCGCGCCCCTGTCGCCCGACATCGAGCGGTTCTTCCTCGCGGCGGGGATCCCGCTCCTCCAGGGGTACGGGCTGACGGAGGCCGCCCCCATCCTCACGCTGAACTTCCCGGACGACCACCGGACGGGCACGGTCGGCAAACCGATGCGCGGCGTCGAGGTCCGCGTCGCCGAGGACGGCGAGATCCTCGGCCGCGGTCCCGGCATCGCCCGTGGCTACTGGGACCGCCCGCGGGACACGTCCGAGACCTTCGACGCGGAGGGCTGGCTCCACACGGGCGACCTCGGCAGCTTCGACGAGCTCGGGTTCCTTCACGTCACCGGGCGCAAGAAGGAGCTCATCGTGAAGTCGAACGGGAAGAAGCTCGCGCCGGAGCCCGTCGAGAAGCGCCTCGAATCCGAGCCCGAGATCCACCAGGCCGTCCTCCTCGGCGAGGGCCGCAGCTACTGCGCCGCGCTCGTCGTGCCGAACGCGGCCGCCTTCGGCGGACGCCCCCCCGCCGAGCTCGCGGACGACCCGGAGGTGCGCGTCCGCGTCGACGCCGCGTTGAAGCGCGTGAACGACGGCCTCGCGCACCACGAGCAGGTGTACCGCGTCGCGCTCCTCGACCGCGAGCTCACGGTCGAAGGCGGCGAGCTCACGCCGAGCCTCAAGGTCAAGCGACGCGTAGTCGCCGAGCGGTTCGCGAAGGAGATCGAGCGGCTGTTCTCGTAAGCGGGCAGGAGCACGGGCAGGGGCAGGGGGGCGGGGAGGGTCGAAGAGGGCCCCGTTCCTCCCTCGCG
>DATDQL010000110.1:0-4841 GCA_035292305.1 Thermoplasmatota archaeon | reverse complement strand
CACGCAGACGCGTCTGCGGACGCGTCGCGCCTCGTCGGACGTCACCGACGAGACGGCCCCTGCGCTCGCTCATCCGACCACGCCCCGGTTCAGCATCCACGCGTCCGCGAGGGCGATCCACGCGGCGGCCTCGACGACGGGAACGGCACGAGGGACGATGCAGGGGTCGTGCCGCCCGCGCACCTCGAGCCGTTCCGTCTCGCCGGTGCGCAGGTTCAGCGTCGGCTGCGGGACGGCGATGCTCGACGTCGGCTTGAACGCGACGCGGAAGACGATCGGCATGCCGGTCGTGATGCCGCCGAGGATACCGCCGTTGTGGTTCGCGAGCGTGCGGACCCCGCCCGAGGGGCCGGCGGCGTACGGGTCCGACACCTCGGAGCCTCTCCGGTCCGCGAACGCGAAGCCGTCCCCGAACTCGACGGCTTTGACCGCGGGGATCGCGAAGAGCGCGTGCGAGAGCAGGGATTCGAGGCTGTCGGCCATCGGCTCTCCGAGGCCGGCGGGGACGCCCTCGCAGACGCACTCGACGACGCCTCCGACGCTGTCCTTCGCGGAACGCGCGGTCAGGATCGCTTCCTCCATCCGCTTCGCCGCATCGAGGTCCGCGCAGCGCACGGGCGTCTTGTCGACGTTCGCCCGGATGCGCGCGACGTCGAACCCGCCCGATGCGCGCACGCCGCCGATGACGGTCGCGTGCGCCGCGAGGTCCACGTTCGTAGGGCCGAGGATCTTGCGCGCGAGCGCGCCGGCCATGACGAGCGCCGCCGTCATGCGGCCGCTGAACATCCCTCCGCCGCGCGGGTCGTTGAAGCCCTTGAACTTCACGCGCGCGGTGTAGTCCGAGTGGCCGGGTCGCGGCACCTCGGCGAGGCCTGCGTAGTCGCGGCTGCGCGCGTCCTGGTTGCGGATGATCATGAGGACGGGTGCTCCGGTGGTGCGGCCTTCAAGGACGCCCGAGAGGAACTCGACGCGGTCGTCCTCCTGCCGCTGCGTCGCGAGCAGGTTCTGACCGGGCCGCCGTCGGTCCAGTTGCGGCTGGACGTCGTCCGTCGAGAACTCGACGCCGGGCGGGACGCCGTCGACGAGCGCTCCGACGAGGAGCCCGTGGCTCTCGCCGACGACGGAGACGCGGAAGAGTCGCCCGAGCGTGTTCATGGCCGGACCTCCACGTCCCCGCCCATGCGGCGGAGATCGTCGGGGAACGAGGGATAGCTGACGGCGTGGCTCCCGTCGTCGATGATCTCGACGGGCCCGTCCGCGCCGAGCGCGGCGACGGCGCACGCCATGAGCACGCGGTGGTCGCCGTGCGTCTCGACACCCTTCGCCGCGTGGACCGGTCCGCCGCGGATGACCGCGCCGTCCTCGCGCTCGACGATGTCCACGCCCATCTTCCGTAACTCCCGCGCCATGGCCGCGATGCGGTCGCTCTCCTTGAACCTGAGGTGGCGAGCGTTGTGGAGCACGGTCTCGCCGCGCGCGTGGGCAGCGACGGCGCAAAGGAGTGGAAACATGTCCGGCGTGTCGCCGAGGTCGACCGTGGTACCGTGGAGGGCGCCTCCCGTCACCGCGACCTCGGTCGGCGACTTGCGCACCTTGCACCCGAAACGCGCAAGCACGTCGACGATGGCCTTGTCGCCCTGGGGGTTCGCGAGGTCGAGGTTGCCGACCGCGACCGTGCCACCCGTGATCGCGGCGGCGCCGAGCGGGAACGCCGCGCTGCTGAAGTCGCCCGGCACGCGATACTCCGCCGCTTGGAGGCGCTGGCGCCCCGGGACGCGGAACGTCGGGCCGGCGTCGGGCACCGCCGGCTCCGCGACATCGACGCGGCCGCCGAAGCGTCGGACCATGTCGAGCGTGATGTCCACGTACGGACGGCTCTTCAACGGCGTCGTGACCGCGAGCTCGAGACCCTTCGGCGCGCGCGTCCCGGCGAGGACGAGCGCGGAGACGTACTGGCTCGACACGTCCCCGGCGAGCGAAGTGTGCCCGCCCTGGAGGGGCCCGCGCACGACGACCGGCGGCGCGCCGTTCCCACGCGTCGACCAGGCTTCGGCCCCGAGCGGATGGAGCGCGTCGAGGAGGGCCTGCATCGGACGCCTTCGCAGCGTCACGTCTCCCGTGAGGACGCTCGTCCCCGGGGCGAGCGCCGCGACGGCGGTGATCAGGCGCATCGTCGTCCCCGAGTTGCGGCAGTCGATCACGTCGTCCGGCGTCTGCGGCTCCGCGCCCTGCACGAGCACGCCCTCCGGTCGGCGTTCGACCTTCCCGCCGAGGCGCTCGACCGCGGCGAGCGTCGCGAGGCAGTCCTCGCCGAGGAGCGGCTCCCGGACGAGCGTGGAGTCCGCGAGGAGAGCGAGCGTGAACGCGCGATGCGTGTAGGACTTCGAGGGCGGCGCGTCGCAGCGCCCCGACACGGTGGACGGGCGCACCATCAGCAAGGGCGCACCTCCGCGCGCGCGTTCGTGACCGCTGCGACGAGCACGTCGCCTTCGCCGGACGCGGCCATCGCGGCCGCGACCGCCTTCGCGTGGGCGTCGGGCACGACGGCGGCGACGGCCGGCCCCGTCCCCGTGACGCCGGCCGCGAGCGCGCCGGCGGCGAGCGCCGCGAGCGCGGGGGCGGGGTCGACGCGGTAGACGGCACCGTAGGCGAGGCCGTTCAGCGTCAGGGCCTCCGGCCACTCGCGCGCGAGCGCGAGGGCGTGGGCGCGGGCGGCGAGGGGCGCGATGACCGCGTAAGGCATGTCCATGACGTCCTTCTTGCGGACCTTCCTCGCCGGGACGAGGAGGACGGCGGAAAGACCCGAGGGCATCTCGTGGCGCGCGAAGAGGCGCCGGGCTCCGTTGTCGGTGATGCAAAGCCCTCCGAGGAACGAAGCGGAAGCGTCGTCGTACGCTCCCGTGAGCGTGACGCCGGCGGCGACGGCGGCGTCGACGCCGAGGTCGAGGACCTCCCTCTCGGGGAGCGACCGACCCTCCATGAGCTGGACGGCCGCGTTCGCCGCGAGCCCGATGGCGTTCGCGGCCGCGCTCGACGACTTGAGCCCGCGCGAGGCCGGGATGCGGCTGCGCGTCCGCACGAGGGCGCCGTAGGACGTGCCGAGGCGGCGGTTGAGCTCCGCGATGACGGCACGCGCGAGGCCCGGGTCCTCGCCTACGTCGGGCTCGATCGTGACGTGGACGTCGCGGGACTCGTCGAGGAGCTCGACCTCGGCCTCGAGCGGCAGGTCGATGGCCAGGCTTGCGCCGCGGCCCGTCGCGATCGCGTTTACGACGGTCACGGCGCCGCGCGCCGTCGCGAGCGCCTTCACGGGGCCCCCTCCAACGCGACCCGAAGGCCACCGCGCATCGCCTCGAGCGGCGCGGGGACGCCGGTCCAGAGCTCGAACGCGGCCGCCCCCTGGTGGAGGAGCATGGCCTCCCCGGGCACGACGCGGCAGCCGCGAGCCCGAGCGGCGCCGAGGAGGTCGGTGCCGCCCGCTCGGTAGCACGCGTCGAGGATGCCCTGCCCGGCGCGCAACGCCGATGCGGCAAGCGGGGTCTCGCCCGGGTGAAGCCCGAGCGACGTGCAGTTCACGACGACGTCCGAGGCCCGCGCCGCGTCCTCGCGGGCGGCCCACGCGACCGAGGCCGCACCGAAGTCCTCCGCGATCGTTTGCGCCTTGCCGGGCGTCCGGTTCGCGAGCGTCACGACCGCCCCCGCTCCTGCAAGCGCGTGCGCGACGGCGCGCGCGGCGCCCCCCGCGCCGAGAACGAGCACGTGGACGCCGCGGACCTCGACGCCCGCTTCGGCGAGCGCTCGCAGCGCGCCGACGCCGTCCGTGTTGTGACCGACGAGACGACCGCCCTCGCGCGCGACGACGTTCACCGCGCCGACCGCTTCGGCGGAGGGCGCGAGCGCGTCGAGGTGGCTGAGGACGGCGACCTTGTGGGGGAGCGTCACGTTCGCGCCGAGGAACGCGGGGGCGCGCAACGCCGCGACGGCGTGACCGAGGTCCAGGGGGGTCACACGCCACGCGAGGAACGCCACGTCCAGCCCCGCCGCGCGGAAGCCGGCGTTCTGCATCGCAGGAGAGCGCGAATGCGCGACCGGGTCGCCCAGGACGACGGCGAGACGCGTCGTCGCCGCGGCGGTCGGTGGGATGCGCGCGTGCGTGCGTCGCAAGACGGGCGCAGGGACCTGCCCCGGAGCCGCGGGGGCGCCCGCGCTGCCGTAGGCGAGCGCGCACCCAAGCGCGGGGGCCAGCGCGCGCAAGGCGGCGTCGTTCGTCGCCATGATCGCGAAGCGGAGTCCTTCGGCGCGCGCGGTTGCCGCGGCGTCCACGAGCGCAACGGCGTCGCGCGGCTCGCGCAGCGTCGCGGCGAGCTTCCCGCACCACGCTCCGCGGGCCCGGGCGTCGCGGAGGAACCGCAGGATCTCGGGGACCGGAGGCGTGCCGGCGAGGTCGTGCCACGACAGCACGACGAGACGCCCCTTCGCACGGGCGCGGGCGATGAGGTCCCCCGCGAACCCCGCATCGGCCTCGACATCCACGTACGAGTAGCCGGCGTCGACCGCGGCCTCGAGCAGGGCGCGCCGCGCATCCTCGCCGCCTTCGAAGCGACCTCCGTCGCGCGGACGGCGTACCGTCGCCATCGCCGGGCGCGCGAGCGCCTTGTGGAGACGGGAGATGTCCTCGACGGTGGCATCGCGCAGAAGGTCGATGCGGACCTCGACGACGTCCGCGTCCGTCTCGGCCGAGGCGCGCGCCATGACCTCGGCGTGCGGGTCCGTCAGGGTCGCGACGATCAAGGTCATACATCGCCCTCGCTCGTCCCACACCGCGCCCGCGGACGCGGTGA
>DATDQL010000109.1:0-3887 GCA_035292305.1 Thermoplasmatota archaeon | reverse complement strand
GCCGTGGACGAAGATGTCGTGGCGCTCCTTCACGACGATCGTCTTCCGGACGAGGTCGTTCATGGGGTTCTCGTCCTCGAACGGCGACGAGGAGGCGGAGAGGTTCACACGCGCCTCGAGCAGGTACGTGCCCTCCTCCTCCGGCGTCCAGCTGACGTTGAAGGGGAACGTCGCGTTCTTGTCGGGCTCGCCGACGTCGCGGAGTCCGGGCAGCGCGTCCTCCGGGCTCCCGTACGGCAGGCGCGCGACGAAGGGGCCGTAGACGACCTCGCCGTCGCGGAGGATCTGGTACTCGACGCCGACGCCGCGCTGCTCGAACACGCCGTCGTTGCGGACGCGGAGCACGATGGGCTGCGTGACGCCGGGGCCGACGAGGGTCGGGGGCGACTCGATCGAGGCGAGCGCGACGTCGTTCGCGAGCCGCAGCTCGCGGACCATGATGTTGTCGATGCGCCAGCCGCTCGACGGCGCGAGGGCCGTGCCGCCGAGGTTGCCGGCGAAGGCGTGGAACTCGAGGCGGTAGTCGAGGTCGCGCAGCTCGGGTGCGGTGTAGCGGCCGAGGTCGAACGTGACGCGCTGCCACGCCGCCGCAGGTTGGCCCTGCTTGTCGATGAACGCCGCGTTCCCGCCGCCGCGGGAATAATTCGACGCGAACTCGGGCACGCCGCGCAGGTACGCGGAGTCCTGCGCAGGGTTGTCCCCGCCCCCCGGAGTCGGGTAGACGCGCGCGTTGTAGGTCGCGTCGCTCGCCTCGGACGGGTAGAGGATCTCGTGGACGACGACGGCTCCGTCGCGGTCGGTGCCCGTGATCCACACGTTGCCGCCCTCCATCGCGTACGGGTACGTGACGGTCGGATCGCTCGCGAGCGGGTCCTGGAGCGTCTTCGGCGAGGTCGAGAACTCGTGCCAATGGTCGAAGACGAGCGCCGCGTCCTGCGCGCCGAGGAGGCGGAACGCGGGCGACTGCGCGACCGAGTAGAACCCGACGGGGAGCGAGATGTTCCTGGACACGCTGGGCGCGCCGATGATCGACGGGTGCTGGTTGCGCGAGCTGCCCTGGACGTTGCCCCAGCGCAGCCACCACGTCTCGTCGTGCGCGGGGTTCGTCGGCGCCTTGAGCGCGGGGTCGACCTCGAGGTACCAGAGCGTGGGGTAGAGGTACTCCTGGACGCGTTCCCAGCCGCGGCACTTCATCGCGGAGGCCGTGACGGGGATCCTGTCGAGCTGGTCGCCCTGGGTGCGGCTCGCCTGGGCCTGCGTCTGGTCGACCGTCGCGTTGCGCCGGCCCGAGTCCGGGTCGAGCATCGTGTCGCAGTCCGTGAAGGAGGCGTACTTCGCGCGCGTCGCCGCGCGGTCGACGCGCAGCGTCCCGGGGAACGTGACGGGCTCCGCGTCGCCGCCCTGGGCGTCGCCGAGCAGCTCCGTCGCGGGATTCGGGATCGGGTCGGCCGCGGCCGGCGAGGGGAAGACGTGGATCTCGTCCACGGCCCAGCGCTTCACGGGGTCGAACTGGGAGCACAGGCCCGGCCCGGAGCCCACCCCGCTGCACTCGCTCGACGTCGCCGCGCCGGCCTTCGGGTTGCCGTCGAAGGCGGACGCGGTCTGCTGCTTCTGCGAGATGCGCCAGTCGGGGACGACGTTCGCTGGCGTGGACTGGATGATCCACTGGAGGCGGACTATGCGTGTGTTCGTGCCCGTGAGCCCTTCGAGGGCGGCCGTGATGTCGACGGTCGCCTTGTCCCACGCGGCGCGGTCCGTGTAGACGCGTTCGACGAAGATCCGGTCGGAGACCGTGACGTCGCGGCTCGCGGGCGGCGCGCCTTCGGGCGTGCTGAAGTTCCCGACCGTCGTCTTCGGGGAATCCTGCACCCCGTCGTCCTCGACGACGCGGAAGATGCCCCGGAACGCGGTCGGCTCGGCCGCGATGAGGGCGGGGTCGTTCGTCGGCCAGAAGAAGTCCGCGTGGTGGCGGAACGTGACGTAGAGCCGATCCGAGGGCGACGAGAGCCGGGACGGGCCGACGACGAGGGGAGCCTCGAGGATGCCCTCGTCGAAGAGGTTCGTCCCGTGGCTGTCCGTGCCGACGCCGCGCTGGAGGTTGTCGTCGTGCGTCGCGAGCCACGTCCAGTTGCCGGAGGCGGTACCGAGGCCGCCGTTCGTCCGCGGGAGCGGGCAAAGCGGCGGGGGGGAGTCGTCCGTCCCCTTCGCGGCGCAGGCGTTCCCGTCGTTGGCCTCGCCCCAGTAGCCCCACGTCCGCCAGCCGGCCTGCGAGACGTCGAACGGGCGGACGTCGGTGAACGGGAGCTTGCGGACCGAGTGCGCGAACTCGAGGGGGCCGAGGTACGCGTCGGGCGTCTGCCGCACGAACACGTCCTGGGGCGGGGCCTCGACGACGACGCCCGAGACCTCGGTGAAGACGGCCTGGACGCGGAAGATGCCGGGTTCGGCGCCCGCCCAGGTCACGAGGCGCGTCGCGAAGTTCGCGTCCGAGCCGTAGATCGTCAGGTCCTTGCCGTACGGCAGCTCCGCGGGGAGGATCGTCTCGAACGCGATGACCTCGGGCTCGCCGACGACGTCGCCGGTGCTCTCGGCCACGCGCGAGACGGTCACGTTGAGCGTGCCTGTCACGTTCGTGTTCCCGCGGTTCGTCACGACGACCTTCATGCCTTCCTTCGCCTCGTCGAGGTCGGTCATGACGACGCCGGCCGGCACGTGGATGTCGACCTTGAGCGAGACGACGCTTCGCACAGCGAACGGCCACGTCATCTCGTTGTTCGACATGTTCCCGTCGAGCTGCGCGGTCGTGCCCTTGCGCTCGGGCGCGTGGATGCTCGCCTCGATGCGGTAACCGCCCGCGGGGAGCGGCTCGGAGAGCGAGCGCGTGCCCACGAGGAGCCGTTCGACGCCGCGGATGCGCGGCACCGGGACCGTCTCCTCGAGCGCGACCTGGGAGCCGTCGAGCGTGACGAGGCGGAACGTCACGTTCACGTCCTCGACGTCGAAGCGGCCGTTGTTCGCGATGAACGCGGTCGGGCGCACGCGCGTGCCGGCCGCGAGGACGTCGCCGGGCTCGGGCGCGCCCACGGCGACGACCGACCAGTCGCGGTCGGGGACGGCCGCGTTGACGCGGACCTCGTCGACGTACCAGCCGCGCTCGCCGGAGGCGGCGGCGTTCGCAAGGAAGTGGAAGCCGATCTGGACCTCCCGCCCGATGAACCGGTTGAGCGTGAAGTGTGCCTTGCGGATCTGGAGCGCGTCGGGGTCGAAGCCGCTCGCGGACTTGTCCGCCCACGTCCTCGTATCCTCCTTCCCCGCCCCGGCGTCCACCTGCGAGTTGTAGTAGGCAGGCGGCGGGTTCTGCTCGTCCACCATGCTCTCGAGGAGCTGGCTCGGCGTGATCGGGACGACGCCGCGGTACTCGTCGCCGCCGGCGGTCGAGTCGCCGCTGATCCGGCCTCCGCGCATGTCGACGAGGAAGAGGCCGCCGTTCGCCTCGATACGCTGGTCGTCGCGGCACGATGTCCCGAGCTGGCCGGACTCCTTCTGGTGCCCGCCGTTCGGGTTCGAGTTGTACCAGTCGCACAGGGCCGAGAGCTGGTACGCGGTCGCGTAGTCGACCTCGTACTCGTACACGAGGTCCCCGTCGAGTGGCTCCCACGCGGTCCACGCGCCGCTTGCGTCCTTGGACCGGACGTCGAGCCAGACGTGGTCGCCGTTCGCGAGATCCCAGACGTGGAAGAACGTGAGGTTCACGAGGCCCGTGCCCTCGCGCGACTCGACGGGCCCGCGGTCGGCGGGCGCGTCCCGCACGTTCCCGGCGAACGGGAGCGCCTCGCGCGGGACCTCGCTCGTGACGCGGCGGTCGAGGGCCGCGTACCCCTGTTCCA
>DATDQL010000108.1:0-17205 GCA_035292305.1 Thermoplasmatota archaeon | reverse complement strand
CCGCAGACGGGCGCCGGCTCGCGAGGGGTGGTGGGTACCACCCCTTGCTCGCTTCACGCCTTTGGCGCCGCGGACGGCGCGTCGCCCGAAGACGGGCTCCAATGACTATGCTTGACGTTCGCGAAATCCAAACCGTGGAGCACGACGTGCTGGTGATCGGCGCCGGCGGCGCCGGCCTGCGCGCCGCGATCGCCTCCTCCGCCGCCAAGCTCTCGACCGGCCTCGTCTGCAAGTCGCTCCTGGGCAAGGCGCACACCGTGATGGCCGAAGGCGGCGTCGCCGCCGCGCTCGGCAACGCCGATCCGCGCGACAACTGGAAGGTCCATTTCCGCGACACGATGCGCGGCGGCAAGCACCTGAACGACTGGCGCATGGCCGTGCACCACGCGAAGGAGTCACCGGCGCGCGTACGCGAGCTGGAGTCCTGGGGCGCCGTCTTCGACCGCACGACGGACGGCTGGATCAACCAGCGCAACTTCGGCGGCCACACGTACCCCCGGCTCGCGCATGTCGGCGACCGCACGGGTCTCGAGATCATCCGCACGCTCCAGGACAAGGCCGTGCACACGGGCATCCAGGTCTACATGGAGCTCGCCGTCGTCCGCGTCCTCACGGACGCAGGCCGCGCGACGGGCGTGCTCGCGTACGAGCGCGGGACGGGCGACCTCCACGTCTTCCGATCGAAGGCCGTCGTGCTCGCGACCGGCGGGACGGGGAAGGCGTACCGGATCACCTCGAACTCCTGGGAGTACACGGGCGACGGCTTCGGCCTCGCGTACGACGCCGGCGCGGACCTCCTCGGCATGGAGTTCGTCCAATTCCACCCGACGGGGATGGTCTGGCCCCTGAGCGTCGCCGGCATCCTCGTCACCGAGGGCGTGCGCGGCGAGGGCGGCGTGCTGCGAAACAGTGCGGGCGAGCGGTTCATGTTCCGCTACGTCCCGGAGATGTTCAAGGGCGAGTTCGCCGAGACCGAGGAGGAGGCCAAGCGCTGGCTCGACGGCGACCAGAAGGCGCGCCGCCCGCCGGAGCTCCTCACGCGCGACGTCGTCGCGCGCGCCATCATGGCCGAGGTCGTCGCGGGCCGCGGGACGCCGCGCGGCGGCGTGTACCTCGACATCAGCTGGCGCGACGCCGAGTACGTCAAGCGCAAGCTGCCCTCGATGTACCACCAGTTCAAGGAGCTCGCGCGCGTCGACATCACGAAGGAGCCGATGGAGGTCGGACCCACCATGCACTACCTGATGGGAGGCATCCGCGTCGACCCCGATTCGCAGATGTCGACGGTGCCCGGCCTCTTCGCCGCCGGCGAGTGCGCGGCGGGGCTCCACGGCGCGAACCGCCTCGGCGGCAATTCGCTGTCGGACCTCCTCGTGTTCGGCAGGCGCGCAGGGGCAGGGGCCGCGCAGCATGCGCGCACGGCGGGCGCGCCGCGCGTGGAGGACGCGCAGCTCGCGGATGCCGTCGCGCAACTCGTCGCGCCGCTTGGTCGCGCGGAGGGCGAGAGCCCGTACGCGCTCCTCAGCGAACTCACCCACTCCATGCAGGTCAACGCCGGGATGGTGCGCGTGAAGGCGGACCTCGCGGAGGCCCTCCTGACCCTCGAGGCGATCAAACCGCGGCTCGACCGCCTCCGGAGCCCGGGGGACCGGCGCTTCAACCCCGGGTGGCACATGTCGGCGGCGCTGCGGCACCTCGTGATCGCGAGCGAGGCGATCGCGCGCTCCGCGCTCACGCGCGAGGAGTCGCGCGGGGGGCACACGCGCGGCGACTTCACGGATTCGAGCGACGCGTGGGGCAGGCTCTGGGTCGTCTGCCGTCGCGGCAAGGACGGCGGGATGGAGGTCGCGACCGAGCCGGTCGTCGCGATGCCCGAGGAGTTCGGGGCGATCGTCGCGGGGAAGGCCGAAGACGTGGCGACGAAGGGGGTCGCGTGATGCTCGATCTCGCCACGGGTTCCGGTGCGGCGGGCCAGGCGATCTCAAACACCAAGGCACCAAGACACCAAGGATCTGCTGAATCGTCCCGGATGCGGGACAGCCCCCCGAAAGTCTTGGGGCCTTGGTGTCTTGGTGGTTTCAACTCTCGGTACTTGGCCACGGTGCCAGGTGCGGGCAAGGCATCCGTCGAAGACCGAAAGACCGGAAGACCAGACTTCCAAGGAGTAGGTCTTCCCGTCTTCCGGTCTTCGACGGATGCGGTGCCGCGAACGACCGGGCCATCCACCGCCGCGTCCGCCAGAGCATGGCCAACTACCGAGTCTGCCGAGCCGTCCCGAAGGAGGCACCGGTAGATGGCGCGCGACGTCACGGTCGAGCAACTCACCGCCTCGAAGGGCAAGGTCGTGGTCCAGAAGGCGAAGGTCTCCAAGGTCCGCCTTCGCGTGCAGCGCGGGGATCCGGGACAGACGCCGACGATGCAGGAGTTCGAGGTCGAGGTCGAGGAGGGCATGGTCGTCCTCGACGCCGTCCACCGCATCCAGGAGCATCAGGCCGAGGACCTCGCGTGCCGCTGGAACTGCAAGGCCGGCAAGTGCGGCTCGTGCAGCGCCGAGATCGACGGCAAGCCCCGCCTCATGTGCATGGCGCGGCTCGACGACTTCGCGGAAGGGGAACCGATCACGATCACGCCGGTGCGCACGTTCCCCGTCATCAAGGACCTCGTCACCGACGTCTCGTGGAACTACGCGGTCAACAAGCGCATCCCGCCGTTCCAGCACGGGAAGCTCAGCGCCGAGGAGCAGGCGAAGGGGGAGCTCCGCATGACGCAGGCCGACGTGGACCGCGTCCAGGAGTTCCGGAAGTGCATCGAGTGCTTCCTGTGCCAGGACGTGTGCCACGTGCTCCGCGACGCCGCACAGCCGGGCTTCTACGGACCGCGGTTCATGATCCGCATCGCGAGCCTCGAGATGCACCCGAAGGACGCGGTGGACCGCACGGCGCTCGCGAAGGAGGAGGCGGGCGTCGGGTACTGCAACATCACGAAGTGCTGCACCGAGGTCTGCCCCGAGCACATCAAGATCACGGACAACGGCATCATCCCGCTCAAGGAGCGGGTCGCGGACCGGTATTACGACCCGGTGCAGATGCTGTGGCGCGCGGTGAAGAAGAAAGGATAGCGCCGCGGGCTGGAGCCCGCGGCGCGATGTCGCGTCAGCTCGCCGCTGCGACCTCGACCCAGCCCCTCATCCACGCGTGGATGCGGCAGTAGTAGCTGTACATGCCGGGGTCGAGGTCCGCCGTGTCGAGGTCCCAGTACGGGTACGTGTCGTAGCTCACGCCGGGGCCGTCGTACTCCTGGCCGGCGAGCGTGTGATGACCGCTCGCTTGGGCGAGGCCGCCGTCGATGTAGTCGAGGTTGCCCATCTTGCCCGAGTCGAAGTAGCCGTCCGGGTTCGGGTAGTTCGCGACGTAGTCGCCGTTGCACGGCATCTTGCAGCTCGTGATGGAGTGGCGCACGCCGATGCTGACGTCCTCGTTGATGAAGCGCAGCGTCTCGTTCTTGGTGACGCGCGCGGGGGCACCGAGCGACCCGG
This sequence comes from Thermoplasmatota archaeon, assembly GCA_035292305.1. Classification (GTDB taxonomy): domain Archaea; phylum Thermoplasmatota; class SW-10-69-26; order JACQPN01; family JAJPHT01; genus DATDQL01. The sequence continues at coordinate 13,670 of DATDQL010000108.1, read as the reverse complement.
TCAGCGTGTGGTCGCCGGGGACGTACAGGAAGTTCGCGACGTGGACCTCGGTGACGGGCTGTCCCTCACCGACCGACGGCCGCGGGGCGAGATCGTCGTCGCACGGCAGGTCGTCGAACCGCTCCGTGGTCGGGTCGTCGAACGCGAGCCCGCAGTGGCCCTTGCTGACGCGACCGGTCCAGTCGTCGTTCTCCTTCGTCGCGACGACGGTGGCGACGTACGTATCGAGGTCCGTGTACGGGACGACGGCGCCGTCATCGAGGAGGTACGCGCGGCTTGCCGCGAAGAACGCGGCCTTGCCGTCGGCCGTCGCGCAGGCGGCTTCGGAGGCCGCGGGCGGGGCCTGCCGGTCGACGTAGATGCCGGCGTAGCTCATCGCCTCGTAGCTCGCGTACACGTGGTCGTAGTACGTGCCGTACTGCGCGATGCGGTCGCCCGCGCGGACGGGCGCGCGCCAACCGTCCTGCGTGACGCCCATCTGGTACTCCTCGGACGAGACGACGCCCGGGATCTGGGCGAATTTGCGGCTCACCGCGAGCGTGACGCCCGGGGTGCCGTCGGAGTCCACGTCGTACTCGCAACCGCTCCCGGCGGGCCCGAGGTTCGCGATGGTGACGTCGATCCCGTTCGGGTGCAGGTGGCCCGCGGTCCCGATCGCGGTGCCGTCCTCGGCGACGGTGAACATCATGTTCGAAGACTTCGCCGGGGAGCGTGTGTAGACCGACTCGAGGCCGAGGCCCGCGGCCGTGAAGTTGCGGGGCACGTCGAACGTGTTGCCCCACAGCGTGCCGTGGAGGTGGTGGAAGTCCTCGCCTGCGCGGCACACTTCGCCCTCCTGGAGCGGGACGGGGCCGCAGTCGGCCGGCGCGGAGCTGATGAGGTCCGCGGAGCCGTAGACGAACGAGACGTCGAGGGCGACGTACACGGTCTGCGTCTGCGAGTTCTTGTTGTGGAGCATGTAGATGAGCGCCTGGGGCTGACCCGGCTCGATGTAGACGCCGAAGCGGGGGCCGTCGGGACCGTTCTCGGCGCTGCGCGTGTCGATATCGCCCTTCGTGCGCTCCTCGCCCGTGCCGAAGACCCACGCGATGCCGAAGAAGCCGCCGCCGCTCACGTAATACTCGTCGTTCGGGTCCTCGCTCACGCGGAACCAGTGCGCGTGGTGGATGTGCATGTCCTGGTTGCTCGGCCGGGCGCCCGTCTGGACGTCGTACACGTTCGCCTGGACGTCGACGAGGAAGCCGCCCTGCACGGGGACGTCGAGCGTCACGCGGTTGATGTCCTGCCCGGGCGGGATCGTGAACGGGCCGTAGAAGAACGTCATGTCGCGTTGGACGCCGGGAAGACGCGGGACGAAGCGGTCGCCGAACTGCTGCGGCGTGACGGGACCGTGGTCGTCGTCGCCGGTGACGGGCGGCACGACCGCGACCATGAGCGCGGCGACGACGGTGACGATGGCAAGCGGCGTGGTGGTTCTCCGGGTCATGTCGACAGCTCCGTCAGATCGCGGTGAGCGTACCTTCCATCCCTGGGTGGATGCTGCATTCGAACTCGTACGAGACGAGCGGGGTGAGCTGGTGGATACCCTCGACGACGGCTTCTGCGGGGCCTGCGAGGGGGTTGCCGCCGACGAGCGGCGAGGCGAAGAGCGGACACGCGCGCGTCGTATATCTCGAGCACCACGGATTCGTCGCCGGACCGTCGTCGGAGGCGACGACGTCGTGCGAGCGCAGGTCCGTGTTCGTGAACGTGAGCGTGCCCGCGACGTCCACGACCGCGACGTCGACGACGTAACCGCCGCCGGTCCCGACGCCCGCGCTGCCGGAGTTCGTGGTCGGCACGCTGGCGAGGATGTGGCTCTCGGCACCCACCGGGCTCGCCGTCGTCGCGGGGACCGCGAGGGCGAGGAGGCCAGCGACGAGCCAGAGACGCGGCGCGGGGGACATCGTCGACGCATCCGACGGTGCCGGTTTAATCGTTCGCGAGCCGCCGCGCGTCCCGTCGACCCGGGGACCGCCGGCGGGGTGCCGGGACGGATACGCGGTCCCGAACCTTCAGCCTGTGAGCTTGGCGACCCAGCCGCCGACCGGGGACGACTGCAGGCCGAGCGCGGCGACGTAGAGCGTCCCGTCGGGACCCTCGCCCATCGTGCTCACGTCCGCCCCGGAGTCGGCGAGGACGACCTGGCGACCGCCGACGGCGTCGTAGGACCAGACCGTCCGGCTGCAGTAGTCCGCGAACGTGTACTTGCCGACGAGCGACGCGAGGCCGGCGTCCGTCCCGCGGTAGACGTGACCGCCCGTGACGCTGCATCCTTCGCTGTGATGGAACTCGGTGACGGGGTCGACCAAGGGGGTCGGCGGCGTCGTGTGCGAGGTCACGCGGTACGGATGCGCGCCTTCGCGGACCTTCCAGCCGTAGTTCACGCCTCCGGGGTTGCCTGCGGCGAAGTCGATCTCCTCCCACAGGTTCTGGCCGACGTCGCCGATCCACAGGTCGTCCCCGTCGAAGCTGAAGCGCCAAGGGTTCCGGAGGCCGTAGGCCCACACCTCGGGGCACGAGGTGCCCGCGTCGCCGGTGAGGTTCTGGGGGACGGGGCCGCACGGCGCGGCACCCGGGGTCGCAAACGGGTTGTCCGGCGGGATCGCGTACGCGACCGGGACGGAGTCGACGTCGAGGCGCAGGATGCTCCCGAGGAGGTCGCTCGGGTCCTGGCCCGTGTCGAGCGGGTCGTCCGCGAGCCCGCCGTCGCCGAGGCCGTAGTAGAGGTAGCCGTCGGGGCCGAAGAGAGCGAGGCCTCCGTTGTGGTTCGGGAACGGCTCCTGCACGAAGAGCACCGGCGAGCGCGAGGGCAGGTCGACGGCGAGCGGGTCGAGGAGGCTCCGCGTGAAACGGTCGACGTGGTTGCCGAGTCCTTGGTCGACCCAGCCGACGTACACGAACCCGTTCTCGGCGTAGTCGGGGTGGAAGGCGATCGAGAGCAGCCCGATCTCCTGGAACCAGGAGCCCGCGAGCCCGCGCACGTCGAGGAACGCCTTCGGCTGGCCGAGCACGTCCCGGACGTAGTCGCCCGCGGCGAGGTCGTAGACGAGGACCCGCCCCGCGCGCTCCGAGATGTACATGAGATCGTCGTCGACGCCGTCGAACGCGACGTGGACCGGCTCGAGCAACCCGCTCGCGACGATCTCGACATGCGCGCCCCCGTGCGACCCCTGACCCGGGATCGACGAGGCGAGGACGGTGACGAGCACGGCGCACACGGCGACAGGGCGCATGCCACGGCCAAACCCGGCACCGTTGGAAAGCCTTTCTCACGGCACCGGCTCCCGCCGTCATCCCGCCGGCGGCGTCGCGACCTCCGCGGCCCACGCGCCCGGGCCCTTCGAGAGCGTGCACAACCCCCACAGCCCGCACCGTCCGCCCCGGTCCATCGCCGCGAGACAGAGCACGAGGTCGCGGGACGCCGCCCATCGGTTGCGCGGCATGCGCTCGAGGAAGCCCGCGGAGGCGAGCGCCGCGATCCGCACGCGCGACGCCGACTCGCCGGTCCCGGTGCAGGCGGCGACCTCCGCGACGCTCGACGCTCCGCCCATCACGGCCTCCGCCTCGGGCCGCAGCCGCGCGAGCGTCGGCCAGTGGCACTTCAGGAGCGGGCAGACGACGCCTTCGGGGAACCACACGTGCTCGCGCCCCACGGCGCGCCCGACGACCGCGCGGCGCCGCTCGAGCTTCCTCAGGTGGTACGCGACCGTGCTGTGGTCGACGCCGAGATCACGCGCGATCGCGCTCACGCTCCGTCCCGGCACCGACCGGACGGCCTTGAGGACCCGCGACTGCCCACCCCCGGCGTCACCCATCGCACGCCGCGCGCCTCCGCGCGGGATGGAGCTTGGCTCCATGCGCCCGCCGGGACATGTTCGGGGGCGCCGGTGCGCGGAAGAGCGCGTCCGGGAAAGGTCCGCTAGCCGTTGAGGAAAAGCTTGATGCCGACCCGCGCGACCCCGCGCCCGGGAACCGTCCTCCGGCGGTGCGGCCGCCGTGTGCTCGGGGCACGGGATGATCGGAGGAGGACCAATGCGTCCATGGGGTCTGCAATACGAGAACGTCCATCACGGGAACGAAGAGCGGCGCGCGGAGGGCGGCGCGTGAGGTATCCGATCGCCCGGCGCGCTCCGTTCGCGCATCCGCTCCGGGCCGCGATCCTCGGCGAGGTCGCGGAGCGCCCCGGCCAGACCGCCTCCGCCCTCGCGATCCGGCTCGGCAGCGACTGGAAGACGGTCGCGCACCACGCCCGCGTCCTCACCGAGCTCGGCCACCTCGACGCGCGCGTCGACAACGGCCGGCGCCTTTTCTTCCCGCGCGAAGGCACGCCCGCGACGAAGGGGGTGCTCGCGGCCGCGTCCGCGCACACCGCCGCCCGCGTTCTCGGACGCGTGCTCGAGCGGCCTGGCGTGACCGTCCCGGAGCTCGGCGAAGGCCTCGGCGTGCCGGAGAGCACGCTGCGTTGGCACCTGCAACGGCTGCGCGAGCGTGGGCTCGTCGCGCGCGCGGGCGCGGGGCTCGCGGTGCCGCCCGCGGCGCGCGAGCACGTGCGCGACGCGCTCGGTGTTCGCGGCGGAGGGGCGGAGTGAGGATCGGTCGAGGAGCCGAGGTGGTGCTTGGCCACGGTCCCGGGTGCGGGCAAGGCATCCGTCGAAGACCGGAAGACCGAAAGGCCACACTCGGTAGTTGGTCGGCGGCTTCGACCTCGGCGCTGCTGCGGCCGGCTGGCGGAGGACGGCGCTCTCCATGCCGCTTGAGGGCCACGAAGGCCACGAGACGTCACGAACTCCACGAGCCCGTTCGGGGTTCGTGATGTTCGTGAAGGTTCGTGGTCTTCGTGGACATGGGGCGGCGTGGCCAGCTGCCGAGACTTCCAAGGGAAGGTCCTCCCGTCTTCTGGTCTTCGACGACGGAGCTGCCGCGAACGACCGGGTCACGCATCGACCGCGGCCGTCACGTTCACAGGCCCAGGAGATCAGCGGCGAGCAACGCCCTTTGGATCTCGCTCGTCCCCCCTAGGATGCTCGTCGCGCGCGCGTCGCGGTTGTACCGCTCGAGCGGCACCTCGCGCATGAACCCCGCGCCGCCATGGAGACGGATGGCCTCCTGCGTGACCCACTTCGCGGCCTCGCCCGCGAAGAGCTTCGCGGCGGCGGCGTCCGTGTCGTACGGCTTGCCCTCGTCGCGACGCCGCGCGGCCGCGAGCGTGAGCATGCGCGCCGCGCGGATGCGCACGTCCATCTCCGCGACCTTCCACTGGATGGCCTGGAAGTTCTTGATCGGTTGGCGGAACTGGCTGCGCTCGCCCGCGTACCCGCGGCACAGCTCGAGCGACGCGGCCATGAGGCCGGTCGCGATGGCGGAGACCGCCAAGCGGTGCGCCTTCGACGATTCGACGATCGCCTCGACCCCGTCGCCTTGGAGCCGACGCTCGCTCGGCACGCGCACGTCCTTCAGGAACACCTGCGCCATGACGGCCCCGCGCAGCGTCATCGAGCGTTCGGGCTTGCCGACGGCGAGGCCCTTCGCGTCTGACGGCACGACGAACGGCACGAGCTCCTTCCCCTCGCGGGCGAATACGACGTACTCGTCGACGCTCCCCGCGCCCACGACGAACGACTTCAGTCCGTTCAGGACGTGCTCGTCGCCGTCCTTGCGCGCGATCGTCGCCACGCCCGCGATGTCGCTTCCCGCGCCCGGCTCCGCGAGGGCCCAGGCCGGCAGCTTGCGGCCCGCCGTGAGCTCCGGCAGGAGCGAGCCTCGCAGCTCGTCGCTGCCGGCCCGCGAGATCGTGAGGTTCGCGAGCGCGTTCACGTTCGCGAACGCGGCCGCGGTGGAGCCGCACCGGCGCGCGATCTCCTCCGTCGCGAGGACGAAGCTCACGGTGTCGGTGCCCGCGCCGCCCCACTTCGGATCGACGAGCATGCCGAGGAGGCCGAGGCCCGCCATCTCGCGGAGGAGGTCGCCGGGGAACCGCCGCTCGCGGTCCGTCGCGACGGCCTGCGGCGCGACGCGCGCGTCCGCGAACTCCGCGACCGTCTTCCGGACGAGCTCCTGCTCCTCGGTGAGGGGAAAGGACATCGAACCGCTCCGATTGTGCCTGGCACAGCTTCGCACGTCGTCCGATGAGATAAAGAACGCTCCCTGCCCTGCGCGCGCGTGCGCGAGCGCGAGGTCGTCGCAGGTCGGAACCCGGTGCTCGAGGCGCTCCGCGCGGGCCGTCGCGTGCACCGCCTCGCCGTGGGTCGCGGCGTGCGCGAGGACGGCGCGGTGGCGGAGATCCTTCGCCTCGCCGCGGAGCGTTCTGTGCCGTTGTCGCGCGTGCTGCCCGCGGACCTCGACCGACTCGCGGACGGAGCGACCCACCAAGGTGTCGTCGCGCTCGTCGATGGCCGGCCCTCGCTGAGCCTCGAGGATGTGCTCGCGCGCGCGAGGTCTCGCGGCGAGGACCCGTTCCTCATCGTGCTCGACCGCGTCGAGGACCCGCACAACCTCGGCGCCGTGCTGCGCGTGGCCGACGGCGCCGGCGCCCACGCGGTCGTCGTGCCCGAGCGGGGCAGCGCCAAGCTCACGACCACGGTGCACAAGACGAGCGCCGGCGCCTCCGAATGGGTCCCCGTCGTCGTCGCGCCATCGACGATGGTCGCGGTCGACCACCTCAAACGGGCGGGGGTCTGGGTGGGGGGGGCGGAGGCGGACGCGACCAAGGACTACTGGGACGAGCGCCTTACGGGCCCGCTCGCGATCGTACTTGGAAGCGAAGGCGCCGGGATCTCCGCCCCCGTGCGCAAGCACCTCGACTTCGTCGTGCGGATCCCGATGGCCGGGAAGGTGTCGTCGCTCAACGTGAGCGTCGCCTCCGCGCTCCTCGCGTACGAGCGGGCACGACAGAGGACGAAAGGGCCAGGATGAAGGAGCGACGGGCTGAAGGATGAGGGGGAGCGACCAGGGCCGAAGGGAGCCTACCGGCGCGCGCCATTCCCGCGGCCCATCGACCCGCGCCCATTCCCTCGACCCGTCGACCCTCGACCCGTCCCCCTCATCCCTCGGCCCGCATCCTTCATCCGTAGCCCCTCAGGCAGGGCCCAAGGTCAGAAATACCCCCTCGCACCGAGGGCCTTCCGGGTGTTGCATGGGGCGTCCCGAGCGTACGGCCGATAGCACGGCGTCGAACGCGGCCATCGACGCGGTCCGCGCGAAGATCGCGAGCCTCGATCACGAGCTCTCGGAAGCGGAACGCAACGAAGCCGCACGCATCGCCGAGGTGACGGCGCGCCTCGCCGAGGCGCACGAGCGCCAGGCACGCGCCGAAAACAAGGTCAAGGCGATGAAGGGGCTCGTGTCGGAGCCCTGACGCCCTGCAGGCCCCGAGGGCGGGAGGGCCGGAAGACCCGGGGCCCCTCACCGAACATCTTTCCGGGGCTTCGAAGAGACGATGGTGAGGATCCGAATGCTGCGCGGGAAGGAACGCTCGAAGGAGCCGGAGCTTGAGGAGATCGATCTCGAGAGCTTGGAGCTCGAGGCGGTCGAGGAGGCGCCGGAACCCTCGTTCTCCGCCGCCGCGGCCGAACCAGAGATTGCTCTCCGCGGACCCCCGGGTCCCGAGAACTGGAGCCGCGCGCGCAACTCGCTCGCGGACATCCAGCGGGACCTCGACGCCATCGCCGCGGCCAACGAAGCCGCCGTGGGGGCGGCCGAGGCGCGCGCGGACGACCTCGCGCGCGAGAACGACCGGCTCAGGAACAAGCTGGAGGAGTCCGAGCGTCGTATCAACGAGCTCGAATCCTTCAAGCGCAATCTCAAACAGATCCTTGACCAATGACCGCCGAAGAGCTCTCCCGCGCCGAGGCGCTCCTCCAGAAGACGGCGGAGCTCCTCGCGTCCCTGGAGTCTGAGATCGACCGACTCGCCGAGGAGACGGAAGCGACACGCGTCCGCCTCGCCGAGTGGGAGCGGCAGATCCTCGCGCTCCTCCCCGAGGAGGAGAACGCCGAGGCCGACGGCGGCGTGTTGCAGCTGCACGTCGTCGAGGACGACGCGCAGCCCGATCCGGTCGTCCCGCGCGACATCTAACATTGCGGCGCATGCTTTAGGCCGCGAAGCGCGCTGCACGCCCCGTGATCCTCTCCGACCGGGACATCCTCGACCGTCTCCGGAAGGGAGACCTCGTCGTGGACCCGATCGACGACCTGTCCGTACAAGTGCAGCCGGCGTCCATCGACCTGCGTCTCGGAGAGGACTTCCTCGTCTTTCGGCACACGGCCGTCCCCTTCATCGACCCCAGCGCCGAGCCGTCGGAGCCATACACCGAGCCCATCCACATCCCGCGCGGCGGCACGTTCGTCCTGCACCCCGGCGAGTTCGCCCTCGGGACGACGCACGAACGTGTCGCGATCCCCAACGACCTGGTCGCGCGCGTCGACGGGCGCTCGTCGCTCGGCCGGCTCGCGGTGGTCGTGCACAGCACCGCCGGCTTCATCGACCCCGGCTTCCGCGGCCGCATCACCCTCGAGCTCTCGAACCTCGGCCGCATCCCCGTTGCGCTGCGGCCGGGGATGCGCGTGTGCCAGCTCTCGTTCGAGACCATGACGAGCGCGGCGGAGCGGCCGTACGGGCCGGCGCGCGGCTCGAAGTACCAGGACCAGCAGGGCCCCGTCGCGAGCCGCATCGGACGGGACCGGGAGGCGCGGTGACCCCATGGGCAAGAAGGGGCGCAAGACGGTCGAGGCGGAACACGGCGACGCCTCGCCGGTCGACGAGGCACTCCCGGAGACCCAGGAGCTCCCGCACGACCGGTTCCCCCCGATCTGGCGCAACATCCGGTGGGGACAGGTCGTCTTCGGCGGCCTCGCCGTATGGCTCGGCCTTGCGATCCGTTCCCGAGTGCGCGATGGGACGCTCGGCACGCTCCCGGGTGGGCTCACGGTGCTCGGCGCCGTGTTCCTCGTGCTCGCGTTCGCCGTGTACCTGCACAACATGTACCGGCACGGGCTCGTCCCCGACTACTCGCTCAAGTGCCGTCATTGCAACGGCCCCGTGAATCGTTACAGCGAGTTCTGCGAGCACTGCGGGGGCGACCTCATCACGGAGGAGAAGTTGATCGGCTGCCCGCGCTGCGGCACCGAGGTGTACGAGGGCACGCGTCACTGCCCCGAGTGCGGCGCCGCGATCGGGAAAGGCGGCAACAAGCCGAAGAAGCCGCCGCCGGAGGAGCCGACGCAGGAAGGCTGGAGCTCGCCGCTCGGGGTCGGCGAGCCGAAGCCGTGGGAGAAATGAGCGCGCAGGATGCCATCCGCGCCGTCACCGGTCCGACCGGCCTCGCGACGTCGTTGAATCAAATCCAATCGCCAAAAACGGGACGACCTGCCGAGCGCACGGACCCCCGCCGCGAGCGCGGCGCCAGGTACGTGAAAGCGATGCGGTTGCTCGGCGTGCGATGCAAGGCGTGCGGACGGATCTTCGGGATGGGGATGCTCGTGCCCGTCTACGGCCGGCCGATGTTCGCGCCCCTCTCCTGCACGTGCCCCGTCGGGCACCACGCCGTCTACACGAGCGCCGAGTGCGTGGAGGTGCGCGCGTGAACGCGGTCGCGCAGCTTGCGGACCCCGAGCACGACCGCCGCCGGTGCCCCGTGTGTCGCGGACGCATCGAGCCGTGACCCGTTTCCTCCGCTGCTCGGTCGTCGACCAAGCGCGCTCGAGTTCGATCGGGCGGTCGCGACGCGCCGAGCCGCGATGACGCGACTACGCGATGACGCGATGGGAAGGGACCATTTCCGCGTCCATCGCGTCATCGCGTCATCGCGGCTTGTGATGCCGGTCCAACGGGGCCGATCCCGACCTTGGTCGGAAGGAGCCCGCGCGCGGCCTGGCCAACGCCCGTCGGTGTCGTGGTGGTCAGGATCGCCCGGGGCGCACGGCTGCGTCCCTACGACGACGGCACGTCGAACTTGAGGTCCGCCTCGTGCAGGAAGAACCGGCGCCGCCGGATGCTCCACCAGCAGAAGATGAACCCGCCCACGCCGACCGTCGCGAGGCCGATGAGGACGCTCGCGGGGAGCTCGCCGATCCGGAACAGGTAGTAGATGCCGAACGCGGCGACGAGCTGGGCGACCGCGAGCGACTTGCTGAAGCGCCAGACCTCGTGGCCCGGGAGCGGGCGCAGCGGCATCGTCGAGGTCGCGAGCGCCGTGAGCGCGACCGTCAGGCCCCACTCGGTGAAGTCGAAGCGCCAGAAGAAGCCGGCGAGAAGGAACACGCCGATCGTCCCGAGGACGAGCCCGGAGACCGCGAGCGCGCGCATCGCCTTGAGGCGCCGCTGCGCGCGAGCCTCGTCGTCGCCGATGTCGTCCTTCGCGACGTATCCAGCGTAGCCGAAGGTCTCGCGCAGGATGATCGCGGAGGCGGCGAGGCCGAGGATGCCCGAAGGCAGGAGGCGGAACTTCGTCTTCGCGCCGCTCGAGCGCGCGAGGACCGCCTCCGCGGCGTACACGAACGCGAAGAACACGAGCGCGGCGAGGCCGACGATGGGCAGCGACGCGAGGTACGAGCGCGGGTCCCAGCCCTTCACGCCTTCGAACGTGAAGAAGACAGCGAACACGACGACCGCGATCGCGCCCGCGAGGAGCGACGGGATCACGAGCCACACGCGCCGCCGCGCCGCGCGCTCGCGGAGGCGATCCTCGCCGACCGCCCCGGCAGCCTCTCGAAGGAACCCGAGCATCTCGGGCCAGCGCGTGGCGAGGGCGGAACCGATCACGCTGAAGACGCCGCTCGACATGGACGCCGCGAGCGAGGCCGCGACGCCGATCGCGATGCCCGCGGCGGCGATCGTCGGCGACGTGGGCGCGTTGAACACGAGCACCCACTTCGCGGTGAGCACTTCGTACGTGCCGTCGTCGTGCTGCTCGCGCGTCTCGACGCGGTACCAGCCGTTCTCGAATCCGGACGTGTCCCACTCCGCCTCGGTCGCGCCTTCTGCGAGCACGATCTCGGTGCCGTTCGGGGTGACGACGACGATGACGAGCTTGGACGGGTCCGCGACGTTGTCGACCCGGATCCGGACGTCGCCGCTCACGCCGTCCGTCGGGCGGTCGGCGACACCGCCGTCCTGGAGTGTGAGGACGATGGAGGGTGGCGCGGTCGGAGTGGACGCCCCGGGACCCGTCGCCTCCTCGGGGCCGCTACCTCCGCCCGAGCCGCGGCGGCCTGCGGTGGAACCGGGCTCGAGGCCGGAGCCGTCGGGGCCGGCGTCCGGGGACGTCGTGTCGGACGGTGGGTCGACCGCGGGCTCGTCGACCGGCAGGTCCTCCGCGGGCGGCTCCACCGACGGGGGCTCGAGGGGTGGCTGCGGGGGAGCGCTGGGCGATCCCCCGGGACCGCTCGTCCCGCGCGCGGGGATGGTGATGGTGGCCGAGTCCGACACGGGTCCGGTGCCCGCCGTGTTTCTCGCGGCGACGCGGTACGTGTAGTCCTTCCGCGCAAGCACGTCGTCGTCCTGGAACTCGGGCCCCTCGACCGTCGCGACGTGCGCGAGGTGCGAGGTGCCGATCGCGCGCAGGACCCGGTAGCCCGTGATCGGCGCTCCACCGTCGGTGCCGGGCGGCGCCCAGCGCACGAGGATGATGCCGTCCTCGAGGTCGAGCTCCGGCGTGCCCGGCACGCCCGGCACGGTCGGGTCGACGCGCGCGTCCGTGAGCGTGAACGTGAACGTGACGTCGAGCCCTTGGCCGGCGAACTCCGTCCCGTCGCCGACGTGGTCGGGGTCGAGGACGACGGCGGCCTCGAACACGGTGCCCCCGTCGCTCGCGGCGGCCGGCGGGACAAGGTGCACTGGCCCTTCCGAAAGCTCTCGGAGCGAGAGCTTGCCGTCCGCGTTGCCGGTCGCCGCATCGATCTCCGAGACGAGGTCGCGCGAGGCGCCACCGACGAGCTCCTCTCCGCCGTAGCGCAGGCTCGTGAGGAGCATCGCTTCGTCCATGCCGAGACCTGCGGGGTAGGGCGTCGTGAGCCCCGGGTCGATCGAGAACGAGAATGAGACCCCGGCCTCGCCGACGACCGAGGTGCTCGTCTCGAGCGTGAGCGCGCCGGTCACGACCTCGCCCGGAGCGAGGTTCGTGCCCGTCAGGAACCCCGAAGACCCTCCGCCCCCGATCCCGAGCGTGACCTGCGGGTGGCTGAAGGCGTTGCGCGACGCGAGCGCGTCGCCCGACGTCCGCACCTCCCGCGCCGGCAACCACGCAGGACCCGGCGCGGCCGCGTCGTCCGCGAGCCACCACGCGAGGCCCATGCCGGATGCGAACAGGACCACGGCGTAGGCGAGGACAGCGACACGACGCCGACCAGGCGTCGTGAGAGCGTCTACTCCGCGAGGACCTGCCATGGACTAGCCGGAGGCGAGCCGGGCCTCCCGCGTCCTCGACGGATTCGCTCCTCATCAACGCTTGCACGCAGTGGAGAGACCTGCCCCGCGGTCAGCGCAGACCCTTCAAGGCAAAGGCTTTTGATACGGTTCGCAGTGGCCGTGCCCGCAACGACCCTGGCCGCGCATGCACGGCCCATGGGGAGGCGCAGTTGGGAGACTAGGACATGAACTACCGCATCATCGCCAGTTTGATCACGATCGGTGTCGCAAGCGCGGGTCTCGGGTACGGGACCTTTGCGTACTTCAGCGACACGGAGCAGGCGCTCGACAACATCTTCACGGCCGCGACGCTCGACCTTGAGCTCGACGGAGCCGACGGGATCTCTGCCAAGTTCAACGAGGGCAGCTTCGCGCCCGGCGACAGCGCGACCGGGACGATCAAGCTCACGAGCCTCACGAACATCGCGCTCGCGAACCTCGACCTCGACTTCAAGGCCGCAACCGATGTCACGGACGACACGGGCGTGGCGGGCGACCCCGACGACGGCGGCGCCTCTGGAGCCGAGCAGTTCGACGAGTGGCTCATCCTGACCACTTTCACCTACGGCGGCACGGACCTCCTGCCGGGCATCGCGGACTCCGACGGCCGCCCGGGGATCTCGCTCGCGGACCTCGAGGCGGACGGCGTCCAGATCGACCTCGCCGCGCCGGGCGCGCCCGCCGCCGGGACGGATCTCGTGATGACGGTCCTCTTCGACACGGCAGCTCCGAACCACTTGAAGCGCGACAGCGTCGACCTCGACCTGACGTTCTTCCTCAGCCAGGCCGCGGGCGCCGACCTCGCGTAGGAGCGCCGGCGCGCGGGCCGCACCAGCGGTAGCGTCCTGCGCGAGCGATGGAGGCGGTCACGACGACGAACAGCGCCCGCGGAACAGGTTGGTTGCGGCGGCCGAGGGTCATCCTCGCCTCGCGTCCAGCCAAGGCGCTGTTCCTCGCCGTGTTCGTTGCCATCGCCCTCCCTGCGGTGCTCTACAAGATCCCGCCCATGGCCGGGGCAGACAGCGCGTTCGTCGTCCTGTCGGGCTCCATGGAGCCCGTGCTCGCTCCAGGGGACCTCATCTTCATCGAGGAGGTCCCCGGAGACTCCCTCCGCGTCGGCGACATCGCGACCTTCAAACCCGACCCACGAGGGGACGTCCTTGTGACCCACCGTGTCATCGAGGTGCTCCCCGAGGGCTCTGGGGTGCGCTACCGGACGCAGGGGG
>DATDQL010000107.1:0-9114 GCA_035292305.1 Thermoplasmatota archaeon | reverse complement strand
CGTCGCCGCGGCGCACAGCCTCGTACGCGAGCCGCACCGTCTCCTCCGCGGCGGTCACGGCGCATCCCGTTCGCAAAGCGCGGCCGCGTCGTCCCAGACCTTCGTGAAGTTCCGCCGCATCATGGGCAGGAGCAGCGGTCGCAGCACGCGCGTCGCTGAGTTGGCGGGCGTGAGCGTGCTCTCGATGCGCAGGCGCGTTCCCGCACCCTCCACCGTCGCGCGGAACTCGTCGTGGACGTGGAACCCGAGGAAACGCGTGTCCGCGGTCCAGCTGCCGTCGGACCGCAGACGCAGGACCTCGTCCGTCTTCGCCTCGCCGAACGGCGCGCGCCAGAACGTCGTCACATGGATCTCGCGGTCGCTTCGCGAGCGGGTCACGATGCGGTGCGGCTGCTCCCGCGGGTCCTTCGCCACGTACGTGTCGGGGAACTCCAGCCACCATCGCCGGATGCTCTCGGGACTCCGCCGAACAATGTACTCCAACTCGAGCTTCGCCATCGTCATCGACCCTGGAGGCGCGGACGAGGACTTGGAGTCGTGTCTGGGCTGCCCCGCCGTTCCCGCCATCCCCGGGGCCCCGATGGCGCGGACTCATATCCGACGGCGCCCATCCGCTGCCCGGTGGACGCGTTCGACACGACGGACTTCGCGATCCTCCGGGAGATGTGGGCCGGACCCCACTACTTCCGAGTCGACCGCGTGAGCCTCGACGACATCGGCCGCGCGGTCGGGCTCCATCGCTCGACGGTCGCGACGCGCCTCGCGAAGTGGGCGCGCGCCGGGTTCCTCCTCGGCGTCACGGTCGACGTCGACCCGACCGCGCTCGGCCTCGTCGGCGCGCACGTCCAGTTCCACGCGTGCGCCGCCGACCGCGACGCGGCGCTCGAGACCGCGCTCCACGTCGAGGGGGTCGCGAATGCGCTCGTGTTCGACCAAGCCTGGATCGGATTCCCGGTGACGGCCGACTCCCCGGCGGCGCTCGCGCGGATCGTCGCCCTGCTCACGCGGATCCTCGAGGCCGACCGCATCGAGGAGATCGCGAACACGCACCGGGACTTCCCGGACGCGGAACCGACCCCGCTGAACGCCCTCGACGTCGCGCTCGTCGCCGCGCTCCGCGAGGACGGCCGCCTCATGCCGCGCCAGCTCGCGGAACGGACCGGGGCGCCGCTGCGCACCGTGGAACGACGTCTGCGGCGCCTGCGCGACCGCGGCGTCGTGTACACGCTCCCGCGCGTCGCCTTCGACCGCGCCGCCGGCATGGTCGTCGGGTATCTGCACTTCCCGCTCCCCGAGGAGGGACGCGACAAGGTCCTTCACGACGCGCTCGCGCGCGTCCCCGACGTGCTCGTCCGCCAGACCGAGGCCCCCGGCATCGCGCGTCTCCTCGTCTACGCCCAGACCCCGGCTGACCTCGAGGCGCGAGCCCGCGCCGTCGCGCAGACGCCGGGGGTCGGCCGGGCGACGCTGCGCGTGTTCCACGGCGTGCGGCCCTCACCCACGTTCAACGCGTGGCTCCTCGAACGCCTCGAACGTCACCGCGCCGCGTCGACCCGCGCGTAGGAGCCCATCGGCGTCGCGCCCCCCTCCGGCCCTCGCGTCCCGCGCCTCCCGTCGGCCTCAGTTCGGCCCGAGCGCCTCACGCCGCGCGACCGGCCGCCGCACTTCGGCCTGGAGCATGTGCCGCGCGCGCTCGAGCTGGTCGTGGCGCCCGATGAGGATCAGGCGGTCTCCGGGGAGCAGGCCGAGATCGGGGTCCGGCGCGGGGATGCGCTCGCCGCCGCGGGAGACGAACGCCGCGATGGCCCCCGTGCGGCGGCGCAGGTCGAGCTCTCCGAGCGCGCTGTACGCTGCGGGGCTCGTGTCCGCAACGACGATCTCGGTCGCATCGACGCCCCACGGTGCCGACGCGCGGAGGCGCTCCAGCGGGCCGGGCGCCACTTCCGCCGGCAGCGCGGCGAGGGCGAGGCCCTCCGCGCGGCGCGCGAGGAAGAAGAAGTGCCCGCGCAGGACCGCGAGGACACCGAACGCCGCGACGAGCGCGCCGAGGAGGAGCGGGGTCGGCGGCCGGGCCGTCGGCATCGCCTGGAACGCGAGGACGAACGACGCCGCGACGAGGCCGAGCGTGGCGCCGTGCGCGACGAGGTCCGCGCCCGGCCGCAGGCCCGCCTTGCGGACCCATCCGGGGCCCGCGAGGTGGCGCAAGGTGCGGCGCTTGCCCCGCGAGACCGCGATCTCGCGCGCCGCGCGCTGGAACATGACCGCGGGGAAGCCGAGGAACAGGCCAGTGCCGAAGACGGCAGCGGCGTCGACAGCGCCAGACTCCCACCCCACCCGTCCGGAGAGGATGTCGGCGGCGCCGATGAGGGCGAGCACGGTCGCGAACGCCCATCCCGACGCCACGACCGCGCGGAGCCCCGGCCGACCGGAGGCGGGCGGCCGCGTCGGCCCGCGCGCCTCCTCGAGGAGCCTACGGTACGACTCGCCCGCCCGGGCGAGCCGAGAGCGCTCGAACGTGCGGACGAGGGCCTCGGAGGACATCATGAGGTACGGGGTCGTGAACGTCGTGAGGGCGCACACGGCGACGGCGATCGGGTAGAGGTGCGGGCTCGTGACGCCGAGGGTGAGGCCGACGCCCGCGAGGATGAAGCTGAACTCGCCGATCTGGCCCATCGCGAAGCCGACGCGGAGAGCGGTCACCGGCTCGCGGCCCGCGATCCACGTCGTGATCGCGCACGCCACGATCTTGCCGACGACGGCGACCGCGGTGATCGCGAGGACGGCGAAGCGGTGCTCCCACACGAGGACGGGATCGAGGAGCATGCCGACGGCGACGAAGAACGTCGACGAGAAGAGGTCCCGGATGGGCGCGACCTTGTGCTCGACCTTGCGCACGGCCCGGCTCTCGCCAATGAGCGCACCCATGATGAACGCGCCGAGGGCGAGCGAGAAGCCGAGGTTCTTCGCGATGAGCGCGGAGGCGAACGCGAGCCCGACGACGGTGACGACGAGGACCTCCTCGGAGTGCCGACGCGAGACGGCCTCGACGAAGCGCGGGATAAGGGTCAAGCCGACGCCGGCGCCGACGATCGAGTAGACGACGATCCAC
The DNA here is from genome assembly GCA_035292305.1 of Thermoplasmatota archaeon. GTDB lineage: Archaea > Thermoplasmatota > SW-10-69-26 > JACQPN01 > JAJPHT01 > DATDQL01. The sequence continues at coordinate 6,005 of DATDQL010000107.1, read as the reverse complement.
AGCCCGGTCGCGGCGGTCGCTCCGAAGTCCTGCCCGCCCGCGGACAGGATCGCGGCCATGACGACCGCGAGCAGGTCCTCGACGACGAGGATGCCGAAGGCGACCTCCGCGAACTCCTCGTGGACCTTGCCCTGCTCCATGAGGACCTTGACGATGATGGTCGTCGAGGAGACGCTCAGGATCGCCCCCAGGAACACGCTGTCCCACACGGACCAGCCGAAGAGCTGCCCGAGGCCGAACCCGAGGCCGAGCATGGCGGCGATCTCGAGCACGGCGACGACGACCGCGGTCGCGCCGACGCGCTGGACCTTCTGGAAGTTGAACTCGAGCCCGAGGCTGAAGAGCAGGAAGATGAGGCCGAGCTCCGCGAGGCTGTGGATGCGCTCCGGATCGCTCACAAGCGACCACGGCGTGTGCGGGCCGACGAGGACGCCGGCGAGGATGTAGCCGAGCACGACGGGCTGCCGCAGCCGCTGGGCGAGGAGCGTCGCTGCGGCAGCGACGACCATGACCACCACTAGGTTCTGGAGGAAGGCTGCACCCATTCCGGTCCCGGGAACGCGGGACGCGGGGAGAAAAGGGTGTCGAATCGAGTCCGCGGAAGGCGCGACGGGAACGAAGGGCACGAAGCGGAGTGGGAACCGAAGGGGACGCGAAGGGGCGGACCCTTGGATGCGGGGGCACCGTGCGGGCGGCGCCGGGCAGCGCACGAGGTCTTCGTGAACTTCGTTCCCTTCGTGCCCTCGCGTGCGGAAAGGGCTTCTACCCGCGCCCTGTTCGCGGGCCGATGAGCGCGAAGGGGAGCGCGACCACGAAGGGCCACGCGTCGTCGACGCACGCGCCCGCTGATGCCCGGCCCGAGTATGACGTCATCGTCTGCGGCGGCGGGCCCGGAGGCTCGACCGCCGCGACGTTCCTCGCGCGCGAAGGCCTCACCGTCCTCCTCGTCGACAAGGCCGGCTTCCCGCGCGACAAGCCCTGCGGCGACGCCGTGAGCGGCAAGAGCGCCGCGATCCTGCGCGAGCTCGGCCTCACCGAGGCCGTCGAGGCGACCCCGCACACCGTCGCTCTCGGAGTGCTCTTCTCCTCGCCCGCGGGCGACACGGTCTCGATCAAGTTCCCGATCCACAAAGGCCCCGTCGTGAACTCCAAGCGGTACAACTACGACGTGCCCGGGTACGTGTGCCGGCGCGAGGTGTTCGACGACGTCCTCTTCCAACACGCGAAAGCGCTGAAGTCCGTGACGACGCTCGAGCGCCACGAGGTCGTCGACGTCCTCACGCACAACGGCCGCACGACCGGCGTGCTCCTGCGGGGCCCGGACGGCGCCGAGCGCCGGGCGACCGCGCGCGTCGTCGTCGGCGCGGACGGCGCGATGTCCGTCGTCGCGCAGGCCGTCGGCGCGTTCGACCGCGACCCCGAGCACTGGGTCGGCTCCTACCGCTCGTACTTCCGCGGCGTGAAGGGCCTCACGGACGACATCGAGATCCACTTCCTCGAGAGCGTGCTGCCCGGCTACTTCTGGATCTTCCCGCTCGACAACGGCCTCGCGAACGTCGGCATCGGCGTGCTCGAAAGCGAAGTGCGCCGCTCGAAGGGCAAGGGCAAGCGCAAGCGGGGCGCTGCGGCGCCCATCAATATGCGCAAGGCGATGTACGAGGCCATCGCCGAGCACCCGATGTTCAAGGAGCGCTTCGCGGGCGCGGTGGAGCTCCCCGAGTCGCGCAAGGGCTGGCTGCTCCCGCTCGGCTCGAAGCACCGCCCGATCCACGGCGAGGGATGGGTCCTCGTCGGCGACGCCGCCGCGCTCATCGACCCCTTCTCCGGCGAGGGCATCGGGAACGCGATGGTCTCCGCGCGCCTCGCCTCGCGCACCATCGCAGCGGCGCTCGCCGCGGGCGGAGCGACCGCGGAGCGCCTCGCGCCGTACGAGGCCGCGGTGCGCGCGGAGCTCGACGAGGAGCTGAAGATGAGCCACAGGCTCCAGAAGCTCGGCCGCGTGAAGTTCCTGCTCAACTTCGTCATCCGCCGAGCCGCGCGCAAGCCCGGCGTCCAGCGCATGATCAGCGACATGCTCGCCGACCGCGAGAAGAAGGAGGCGTTCGGCAATGTGTGGTTCTACTTCAAACTCCTCGTTACGTAGAGAACCACCTATACCGTGGCGGCGTTCGCGCTGTCACGGTGAGTGTGGTTCTACGTGAGGCTGCTCGTCACGTAGAGGAGCGGACTCCGCGGCTGGCCGAACGCCTCTCGAACGACACGGCGCTCGTCAGACTCGTCATTCCTCGAAGACCGAAAGACCGGAAGACCTACCGCTGAAGACTGGCCTTTCGGTCTTCCGGGCTTCGACGGATGCCTTGCTCGCGAGCGGGCCCGTGGCCCGTCCCACGCCTCACGCTCGAGCCATGACGTAGCGGACGACGACTCGGCGGGGCCCTGGTCCACCGGAACGTGCTCGCCGCGTGGGGAAAAATCTTATCTATGCTGATAGATAATCCAGGCCCATGCCTGCGACCAAATCCGAGCGGATGGACAAGATGACGTTCACGGTGCCCGCCCGCGTCAAGAAGCGGGCACAAGCCCGCGGCGACGTGAACTGGAGCGCCGTCGTCGCGAAGCACATCGAAGAGAAGCTCGCTTCGCTCGAACTCGTGGACCGCATCACGGCGAAATCCAAGCTCACCCAGGCCGACGTCGACGAGCTCGCCGACATCGTCGACACCGCGATGGCGAAGCACTTCGGATTGATCAAGTGAGGATCGTCCTCGACGCGAACCCTCTCTTCAGCGCGCTCCTCAAGGACGGCCCGACCCGCCGGACGATCTACGACACGGAGGCCGCACTCTTCGCTCCCGAACATCTGAAAGCCGAGCTCGCGCGGCACCGTGCGGAACTCCAGCGCCGAAGCGGCCTCTCCACCGCCGAGTTCCCCCGGCTCGTCGATGAGATCACGGCCCAGATCTCATGGGTCATCGACGACGCGGTTCGCGCGCACGTGCCCGAAGCGGCGCGCGCCCTCGCGTCGGTCGACGTTGGCGATGTCCCGTACCTCGCGTGCGCGCTCGCGGTGCGCGCGGACGCCATCTGGAGCCACGACCGGGACTTCGACGAGCAACGGCTTGTGAAGCGCGTGAGCCACCCGGACGAGCTGAGGCGCGAGTGAGGCGCGGGGCTGACATCTGCCGGATGCGTCGGGCCGTGAGCGGGATACGACGGGCCAGGACGCCGCACGCGCCGCGTCCTGGCGATGCCCACTCGGTCTCACATCGACGGCAGCGTGTCGATCTCGTAGAGCGCCTCGATCTGCTCGACGCCTTGATCCGTGAAGTCGGCCTCGAAAACGTCCGTCTCGACTGTGACATCGTACCCGACGTTCGCTCCGTCCAGGAACACGAAGTGGTCGTACGACCGGTACTCGCCGGGGGCGATCTCCTCGGCGCAGTTCAGGTTCGTCGGGATCGGCCCGGTCAGCACGAGGGCGTCGATCGAACCGTCCGTCAGGTCGAGGACGATGTCATCGTACGGAGAGCCCGGGAACGCAAGGCTGCCCGGCTGGTAGTACCAATCGGGATCCTCCGCGCCGGTCAGGACGCCGAACCCGAGGCCGAAGAACGCGTGGTCCGTCAGCACATAGACGCCTCGTCCCCACGAACCGGTCGAGGACGTCACAGTTGCGTTGATCTCGCCGTACGGATGACGCCCGGCCTCGACGCCGACGAACGGACGGCAGATGCCGGTCCATTCCGAACTCGCATAGTCGTTGGGCTCGGGGGTTGCCCCGCAGTCGTACACGTCCGCGCATCCCGCGTCGGCGGTCGGCGCGCCGATCCATCCATCGCCGTTCTGGTCGAACCAAGCGCCGAGGTTGCCGTACACGCCCATGAGGAGCGGCGCGTTCGAGGAGCCGTCCGCGTCGGACGAGACCTCGCCTGCGCCGCTATCGCCGCCGCCACCGACAAGCGCGATGTACTGTGCGAGCTCGATGTGGATGTCGAAGAACGTGTGCGGCGCCGCGGCGAAGTTGTGCGTCAAGCTCTCTCGCTCGACGGGGGGAAGGATCAGGCTCGTTACGGGTCCGATCGTGCTAGCGGCGGATACGCTCGGGAGAACGTCCAGGCAAGCCGTCATGCGCTCGGGATCGCAACCTTGCGTCGCGAGCGTCGCCTTCACGGTGTTCTTGTAGAGCGTCTCGACGGCGGGGTCGAGCGCAGTGTACGTGTCGACGTCTGTGGGTTCACCCTCGGTGGCCTCGCGCGTGCGGACGCCCGTTGGGGTGAAGGTCGGGTTGACGAACGTCTCCATGAGCATCGTCTCGAGCGCGCCGTTGTCGATGAAGACGAAGGCTCCGACGTCACCGGGCGCGATGTACCGGGTGCCGTCCGCCGTCGGGATCTCCCGGAATACGATGTCCGGATCGCCGGGAGCAGGCGGCGGCGGTCCAACGGCGAAGGTGTTCGTCGTGTACCCCGGCGTGATGTAGGCGACAACGTCGGCGCCCGCGGTGGGGCGCCACTCGACATCGCTCACGCAGCGGAACGATACGGGCGTGCCGAAGGCTCCCGACGGATCGTCGGTCCTGACCTCCTGCGATCCACAATCCCGGTTCGCGTCCGCGTCGACGAAGACTGGTTGCCCCGCGGCAGCGCCCATGAGCCTGCCGTCTCCGTTGAGATCCGTCCATGTGCCATAGAACGCAACGAACTCCCCGGGCACGAGCGGTAGCATCCCGCGCGAGCGACCGGCGGACGGGCCGAGCAAGACCGAGAGGTCGACCGTCGCACCGAATTCGGAGACGTCGCCGGTCATCCACTTGGCGTTGAGGATCAGGACGGGCGCCGAGCTCTCATCCTGCTCGCGCGCCGCGTGCACTCCGTTCGGGTCGACCGTGTACGGGTCGGGGACCGACAGGTCGGGCTCATCCGCGAAATCGGTGCCGTCGCCCTCGAATCCAGCACCGACACCGAATTGCGCCGACGCTGTGGGAATGAACATCATGGAAACGGCAAGCACCACGACAACGCTTCTAGACACGGATAGGCCTCCCGTCACCGCCGACCCCTTGTCGCACCATGAAGGTAGCGGTCGCGCGCTCGTCAGGCTTCGTTGCACCCACCGGGAGTGAGGAAAACCTGCTACTGCGAAGGTGCCATGAGGCTCGCGCCGAGGCAGCGCTTCGTGGGCGGGCCCTGCGTGGGGCTCGGGGTCCCGGCGCCCGGGTTCGTCTCGTAGCAGTGCACCCACGGGTACGCCTTGAGCGTGGGCTCGCCGGAGGCGTAGTCGAGGAGGAACACGTACCGGTTGGACGCGGCGGGGCGACCGAGCTGGAACGGCTCGCGGCCGGACCAGTCCGAGGGCCCTGCGACGGTGCCCGGGTTGTTGCCGGGCCCGGTCGTGCGCTCGAAGTAGACGAGCCCTTCGGTCGTCGTGCGCGTCTCGGGCGCCGTGCAGGTCGGCTGGTCGGCGACGGTGCGCGTGATGCGGACCATCTCCATGGCGTGGTGGACGAACGGCTGCGAGACGAACGTCGCCGTGCGCGTGCGCGGGACCGTGAGGCCGTCGCAGGTCTGCGTCGTCTGGGAGAACGAGCTCGTCGCGGCGGTGCCGATCGCGACGTCCGTGAACGTGGGGAGTGCGTCGGGGGTCCCGTCGGTCGTGAACTTGCGGAGGCGGACCTCGGAGAACTGCGGCGGGTCGAAGTCGACGCTGTTGCAGGTCGCGCCGGACGTGCAGAGGGTCGATTTCACGTACGCGACCGTGTCGCGGTCCACGGACGGCTCCGCGTACGCTGCCTCGAAGTCGTAGAGGTAGGTCGTGAGCGGGACCAGGGCACCGGCCTCGCTCGCCGCGAGGTGGTGGAAGAAGAGCGTGTGGCCCCCGCTCCACGCGACGCGGCGCGCGCTCATCGAGGCGCCGTCCGTCATGTTGACCTCGCCGAGCACGCGCGTGCTCAAGAGCGCGCCCGCGGCGTCGAAACGCTTGACCGCGAGCGATTGCCGGCCCTCGGC
>DATDQL010000106.1:0-2034 GCA_035292305.1 Thermoplasmatota archaeon | reverse complement strand
AGCACGGCTTGGCCGAGAGCGAGTGAGATCGCTCCCGTGAACGCCCCGGCGCCGCCGAGCGTCGCCTCCGTCCGACGGTCCGTCTCGTGCCGGAGCCAGGCCACGCTGCAGCCCGGCCGGAGGACGGTGAAGATGGTTCCGCGCGGGCATGCGCGGACCTTCGGCCAAGGTCCGGTCGGCCGGCGCTCACCTGACCGCGAGGCGACGCGGCCGTCCCGCGTGGTCGTAGACGCGCCAGGTCTTCTCGTTGTACGGCTCGTGCACGATGATGTGCGTGTGGCCGAACTTCCGGAAGAGCGCGAGGTCCGCGTCGCTCGGCATCGCGCTTGGTCCGGGGTGGCTGTGCACGGTGCCGACGACGTCCGGGTCGATGGGGAGCATGTGGAGCGGCAGGATCGCGCTGCGCTCTCCGCCCTGGGCGCCGGGTACGATGAGGAGCTCTACGATGCTCTCGCCTTCCGCGCGCAGCGTCGCCGCGAACTCGTCCGGGTGCGAGTCGCGGGAGACCTCGAAGATGGTCTCGAGCACGGCGCGGTCGATGTGCGTGATGTCGCGCGAGGCCGGCGTGTGCGACTTGTCGAAGAGTCCCATTATTCTAGCCTCTCACGCAGGCGTCCGAGGTCGTGGCTGCGGAACCGCACGAAGCGCGCCCTCTCGCGCGCCGCGCGTACGAGCACGCGCTGGTCGGGCGCGAGCATGCGCTCGTGCTGCCCGTCCACCACGACCGCGGCTTCCTTCCGGTCGACGATGCGGAGCGTGACCTCTCCGCCTTCCGGCATGATGACCGGGCGCCACGACAAGGAGAACGCCGCGAGGGGCACGATGAGGAGGCATGGCACGCGCGGGTCCACGATGGGGCCGCCGGCGCTCATGGCGTAGCTCGTGGACCCCGTCGGCGTCGCGAGGATCGCGCCGTCCGCCTTGAGGCGGTACGGATGGCCCCCGTAGACGATCTCAAGCGTGAGCATCTTGGACGGCTTGACGGTCTTGACGACGACCTCGTTGACCGCGTTCGGCAGGCGTTCGTCCCCGACCCACGTCTCGAGCTTCAGGCGTTCCTCGACGAAGTAGTCGCCCGCGAGGAGGCGCGCGAGGCCGTCGGTGAGCTCGAACGGCTCTATCTCCGTGAGGAACCCGAGCTCGCCGACGTTGATGCCGAACACGGGTGCGGGGTTCTGCTGCATCGCGAGCAGGATCGTGCCGTCGCCTCCGATCGTGACCATCACGTCGACCGGCATCTTCGCGGGGGCGGTCCCGACCCAGTCGCCGCCGAGCGCCTTCGCGAGCTCGGGCGTTACCATGGCCTCGGCCTTGTCCTTGAGGAAATCGAGTACGTGGTGCGCGATGCGTACGCGCTTCGGGTCGTCCCAGCGGCCGATGACTCCGATCTTCACGCGGGCCTCCGGTCGACCGCTCGTCGCAGCCCCCTGTTCAACCACCAAGACACCAAGGCACCAAGGAACCACCAGGCCGCTTGGTGTCTTGGTGTCTTGGTGGTTGGATCGCCTGGCCGGCTCAATGAAACACCTCCAGCATGCGGAGCGTCTCCGCGCTCCCCGCGGCCACGACGCTCGTGCGCGGTGCGAGCGACGTCTCCATCTCGAGCTCGTCGCCGCGTGCATTGCGTACGAGGCCTCCCGCCTCGCGGACGATGAGGGAGGAGGCCGCGATATCCGTGACCCGCATGCGCTCCGGCGCGAAGAAGTACAGGTCGAGCGCGCCTTGCGCGACGAAGCACATCTCGAGCGCGGCGGACCCGAGCGAGCGGACGTTGTACCGCGTCTGCGCGAGGTGGAGCGCCTCGGGCCGCGCGTATTCGCCGAGCGTCGGCGACAGGATGGCGTTCTCAGGGTCGAAGCGGCGTGATCGGATCCGCGTGCCGTTCAGGAAGGCGCCGGCCTTGAGGCGCCCGAGGTACACGTCGCCGGTCGGCACGTTGCGCACGAGGCCCGTCCGAACGGCCGAGAGCGGTCCTTCGGTCACGGCGAGGCTCACGCAGTAGAGAGGCAGGCCGCGGATCGCGTTCGTGGTCCC
>DATDQL010000105.1:0-5435 GCA_035292305.1 Thermoplasmatota archaeon | reverse complement strand
CCTCCTCTGGGCCGCCACAGCCGTACGGGGGGCACGGGCGGCATGACCCGCCTGGTGTGTGCTCGTAACCCTCCGGGCAGTGGTCCGCCGTCGCGGCCGGAGCCGCGACGACGAACGAGATCACGAAGACCAGCGCAGCGGAGCATGCAAGGACTCGCATCGCCCCCAAGGTCCTCCGCGCGCGCTTGAGTCGTGGGGTGAACGGTTTTTCGCCCTTCACTTCGCCTCGAGGTGCGCCGCTTCGACCCGCCAGACCCCGCGGTCCCGGCGCCACTCCCTCCGGGCAAGGTCCACGACAACGCGACGACGGAACGGCGGCCCGTCGAGGACGAGCGTCTCGAACTCGCCCCCCTCGCCAACTGCGTGCACGCCCCGCGACGCGCGAAGCGCCTCCAGCTCTTCGACCGCGGCTGGATCCAGGCGCCGCCCGAGCCATTCCTCGCCGAGCCCCTCCGCGGCGACCGCCGCGAAGCGCACGTCGTACCGCGCCGCGATCAAGGTCTCGAGCACGTCCCGCGGGCGCTTGTGCCACAGCGGCGCGAACGTCTTGAACCCCAAGCGGTGCCCCACGCGGTCGAGGCGGGTCCGCTGGTACTCGCTCGCGACCGCGCCCGAGCAGAGCGCATCCACTTCCAGCCCACGCAGGCCCGTCTCGAGCTCCGTCACCTCGCGCTCCGCCTCCCCCGACACCTCGATCGTGACGAGCGGCTTCCCCATCGCCTCCGCCTGGAGGGGCACGATCCCCAGATTCGGGACGTGGAACATCCACGAATCGTCGGCGCGCGGGACGACCCGGACGACGTGCGTGACGTCGAAGCCCGACATCTCCATGCAGTGCAGCGCGAAGACGGAATCCTTGCCGCCCGATACGAGCGCGGCGACGTTCATGCAGCACCTCGGGCATGCCCGGCGATCCCAGCGTCCGCGAGCGCTGCCTCGTCGCGCGCAGCGCGCGAATCGAAATCGAGATTCGCGCGCGATATTCGCGCGCGTGCACCGAAACCTTGACCGGTCCGAGGCGTGGGCAAGTCTGTCGCCTCTACCGCCCTCGCCCGGCCTCGAGGAGCTCGCGCAGCACTTCGGGCCGCGTGTCGCGCAGCGCGGGACGCTTCCGTCGCGCCTCTTCGACCTCGTCGAGGTCGATCTCGACGGTGGTCGTGGCGGGGGTGTGGTCCGGGCCGCGGGCTTTCCGGTCGCCGCGGGGGCCCCACGCTTGCGCGCCGCCCCAGAACATAGCCTGGTCCTGGGCGCCGACGAGGTTGGTGTAGAGGAGCCACGTGGTGGTCTCGATGGCGCGGGCGGGGAGGATGGTCTCGAAGTAGCGTTGGCTGATGGTGGGGGAGGCGCTCGGGCAGACGAGGATGTCGGCGCCGCGGAGGGCGAGGGTCTTCGTGCATTCGGGGAAGAACAGGTCGTAGCAGATGACAAGGCCGATGCGGCCGAAGGGGGTGTCGAACACGGGGAGACTGTTGCCTTCCTTGAAGTACAGGTCCTCTTCGAAAACGCTGAACGTCGGGAGCTGGACCTTGTCGTAGGCTCCGGCGACGCCGTCGGGTCCGACGAGGGCGGCGCTGTTGTGGACCACGCCGCGGGCTTCGGCGCGTCGGGGGAATCCGACGACGCACCATCGTCCGCTGTCGCGGCAGGCGCGCGCGATCTCGGTGAGGGCGGGGCCGTCGAGGGGTTCGGCGACTCGATGGACGTGGTCGCGGACGGCGTAGCCGCTGAGGAAGAGCTCGGGGAAGACGACGAGCTCGGAGCGCGTGCGGCGGAGCGCGTCGACGACGGTAGCGACGTTCGCCTTCACGTCGCCGATCGAGGGTTCGGCCTGCACGAGGTCGGCGTGGAACCGTGCCACGGTCGGGGGGAGTCGCCTCGCCTTCATGACGGTTTCGACGAAAACCGCCAAGTAGGACTCGTCCGCTCGCTTGGCGTGGGCTTCCTTCCCGCGTTCGACGCGGCGGTGACGTCGCGATCCCTCGAACGGTTCCTGCTCGGGTACTTGGAACGTGCGGGCGCAGGGGGGTTCGTCGTCGGGGTGAGCGGAGGGGTGGACAGCGCGGTCGTGGCGGCGCTCGCCGCGCGCGCGGCGCCGCGGCGCGTGACGGGGCTCTTGCTCCCGCACCGCGATTCGAACGCGAGCGACGCGGAGCACGCGCGCCTGGTCGTGGCGGCGGCGGGCATCGAGCACGAGACGGTGGACGTGTCCGGCGTGGTGGACGCGGTGCTCGCGGGGTGCAGGCACGGCTTCCCGGCTCCTGCGCAGGCGAACCTGAAGGCGCGCGCGAGGATGCTGGTCCTCTACGCGCACGCGAACGCCGAGAACCGCCTGGTGCTCGGGACGGGGAACAAGAGCGAGCTCCTGCAGGGGTACTTCACGAAGTACGGCGACGGGGCTGCGGACGTGTACCCGATCGGGGACGTGTACAAGACGCACGTCTGGGCGCTCGCGCGTCATCTCGGCGTGCCGGCGGCGGTCGTCGAGAAGCCTCCGACCGCAGGGCTTTGGGCCGGGCAGACGGACGAGGAGGAGCTCGGGATCCGGTACAAGCACCTCGACGAGGTGCTCGCGGGGTTCGAGGCGGGGTACGCTCGAGCGAAGGTCGCCCGCGACCTCGCGCTCGACGAGGCGCTCGTCGCGCGGGTCGAGGAGCGGCTCTACGCGAGCGAGCACAAGCGGACGAGTCTCGTCGTACCGAAGCTTTCGTTCCGCACGCCGGGGTTGGATTGGCGCTTGCCGCGTCAGGCACGGCCGTAGGGCGCTCTGCGTCGTTGCGCGAGGAGGCTGCGGGCTACGCGTCGTCCGCGTCGTCGGCCTGCCGCTTCCACCCGGTCTTGAGGTCGGCCAGATTCTGGAGGAGCTTCACGCCTTCCTTCGCGTCGATGGCCTCGCTCGCGGGGACGGCGATGACGCCGTGGCGCATTCCCTTCCCGAGGAGCGCCTCGCTCGCCTCTGGCGTGAGGTCGAGGAGGATCTCGACCGCGCGGCCGGTCTCGGGGTCGCGCGCGACCTCCGCGACGTGCCCCACGAGGCGGTCCTCGGCGTCGAGGACGGCGCGGGGGCGGCGCTCGGCGCGGTCGGGGGTGCGGAGGTCCATGGTGGCCCTTCGGTCGACGGGGTACTTGACCCTCGCGGAAGGGCCGGTCCGGGATCAGTGCGCGTGGTCGCCGTGCCCGTCGCCGCCGGCGCCTCCGAAGAGGGCCGTGACGTCGGGGTTCTCCGGTTGGTACGTGACGTCGATGACAAGCTCGTAGTCGGCGGCCGCTCCGACGTTCGCGGACACGACCGCGGTCCAGTCGCCTGCCACGAGGCCGGTGATCTCGAGCGATTCCGCGCTCGAGGAGCCGGTCTGGGAAGCGCCTGCGTCCTCGCCGGCCGGGTTCAAGGCGGAAAGGTCGAGGTCGACCGCGCCGGGGCTCGTGCCGGTGAGGGTCAGGACGGCCTTCTCCGCCTTCGCGGGCAGGTCGTCGATGGACCCGCTGATGTTGAAGGAGTGCATCTTGCGGTCGGGCTCGGCCGGGAGACCGTCGGGGAGCGTGTAGCCGTGCCCGGCGGAGACCGTGTCCTTGTACGTGACGCTCTTCGTGACCTTCGCGGGGTTCACGCCGACGACGAGCGATTGCGCGTCGGACGCGCCGAGGCTGTCCTTCACGACGAGGGAGACGACGAACACTCCGCCTTCGGCGGGGAACGCGTGCTGGACGCTCACGCCCGTCATCGTCATCGCACCGGCCGCGGTCGCGGCCGCGTCGCCGTGGTCGTGGCCGGCGTCGCGAGAGCCGAGGGGCGGGAGGCCGGGGTCGTCGGCATGCGCGTGGCCGCCTTCGTCCGATCCCGACGACGAGGCGGCGGACATCGCGGCCTTCGTCGGTGTGACGGTCCAGACGTACTCCTTGAGCGTGGCCCGTGTGTCCACGGCCTCGCTGTCGGAGCCGGTGAAGGTGATGGACGCTCCGCCCTGGAGGATCGTCGGGACCGACGTCTCCGTCGCGGCGAACGAGGACTTGAAGACGAGGGCGCCGCCCTCGGCGTAGATCGACACGCGCGCGACCGGGGCTTTCGCATTCGCGGTCGTGTTCGCCACGGTCTTGACGTCCGCCTTCGGCAGCTGCCCGGTCGCGTCCGCGAGCGACGAGGATTCCACGGTCTCGCCCGTGACCTTGTCCTTGAGGTCCTGCATGTTCTCCACGCACCCGGCGAGCGGGAGCGCGAGCAGGACGAGGGCGGCCGCGAGCGACGTCTTCTTGGGGCTGATGCGCATGGTCTCTACCTCACATAGGTCAGGACGTTGTGCCCGACCTGGCTGTTCGAATCGTTGACGATCGTGATGGTCCAGGCCCCGCGGTCGATGTTCTCGGGGTGGAACACGTTGTTCGGCGCCTCGTCGTCGGAGTATCCGAGCGTGCCGCTCGGACCGTCCAGGCGCGCGACGCGTTGGTAGTCGTGGACGAGGCCGCGCGGGCTGGACGCCCGAGCCTGCACGGCTCCGGTGAACCCGCCGGTCGCGGAGGAGTCCACGAAGACCTCGACGCGGAGGGGGAACGTCGTCTCGAACGCGATGGTCACCGTGGTCCCGGGGGTGAACGGCGTGGTCGTGTTCGTCGCGGGAGAGAGCGGGGCGCGCTCGACCGTGCCGGGAGTGGGCGCGTTCACGTCGACGACGGCGTCGACCTTCGTGCCGAGCAGACGGATGATGGGCTGGTCCGGCGGGACGTCGGCGCTCACCGTGAGGAACCCGCCTCGCATCGCGTACGCGTAGAACACGTACGCGCCGGGCTGCTTCACGGGCACGAACACCTGCTCGAGAGGGATCGCGATGTCGTGGTACTCCTGGAAGCTCACGAGCTCGTCGTCCGGTCCGATGACGACGAACTGGCTGACGATGTGCTCGGTGCCTCCCGCCTTCGCGCTCTCGAACACGAGACCGGTCGCGTTCGGCGGGACCTGGATCTCGTAGGGGACCCCGGGGCCCAAGGCGTCCTTCTCGTAGGTGAACGTGAGCTGCATCGTGAACGGCATGTCGGAGGTCGTCCGACCGTTCGAGGCCTGGATCCCGACGATGTGCTTCGCGCCGGCGACGCCGACCGTGTCGACCGTGATCGTCTTCGACGGGTAGTTCCAGTCGAACTCGCTCGCGATGGGCGAGGTATCGGTCCGCGTGCCGGGCACGTCCACGAAGATGTCGAGGTCCGCGCTGCGGCCCTCGGCGGGGTCCCACCAGAGCTTGATCTCGATCTCGGTGGCTTGCCCGACGGGGACGTGCGGCGTCACGTCCAGCGTCTTGTACACGCTGCCGTAGTCGATGCCGCCGTCGTCGCGCTGCGACTCGACGGCCGAGTTCGCCTCGGGGCCGACGGAACCGTTGAAGAACGTGGTGAACGAGGCGAGCGTGGCCGTGCCGGGGATCGTGAAGTTCTTCTGACGGACCGCGGCG
>DATDQL010000104.1:0-18913 GCA_035292305.1 Thermoplasmatota archaeon | reverse complement strand
GCGCCTCTCGTGGCGCGGCACGTCTACGGTGTGCCCGCGCCGGACCCGCGCGTCCGCGTCGTCGCGACGGACGACGACGGGCTCACGGACACCGTCACCGTCCCGATGACCGTCGGCTGGCACTACGACTGCGGGTTCCTGAAGCGCGGCTACGACGCACCCGCGGACCCGGACTCCGTGCTCGTGTTCCGCCCAGAGCCGACGTGCCTCGGCGACCTCGGGCACACGCTCGCGGACGGCTCCGTGGACGTGGCCGACGTCTACCGATTCTCCGAGCACACGGGAATAGCGCCGAGCGTGCGCCTGACGATGGCCCACGATCCGGGCCTCGATGCGAGCCTCTACGTCGACTGGTACGTCTTCGGCGTAGGCGCCGTGCGGTTCCTCGGCAGCGGCGACCCGCCCACGGTGAACATCCCCGCCGCGTTCGAGGGCGACTACTTCGTGCACCTCGTCCGCGACGGTGGCAAGGGCGCGTACACGCTCACGTTCGACGAGGCGGTGCCTCCGTGAAGCTCCGCGCCGTCGTCCTCCTCGCGTGCGCCACCGCGGCGCTCGCGCTCGCCGTGCCCGCCGCGCGCGCGGACGCCATCGTCGCCGAGCCTCCGTTGCCGGTCGCCCGCGCATGGTCCGCGGCCGTCTGGACGGGGTCGGAGATCCTCACGTTCGGAGGCAGCTCTTCGTCGGCCCGCGCTGGCGTGTACAGCACGATCCAGAGCGTCGACCCCACGACGGGCATCGTGACGACGGAGTCGGCGTCCTTGCCCGACACGATCGGCGCGATGAGCGCGGTGTGGGACCCCGTGGACCGGCCCGCGACGGGATGCCCCGGCGGCTGCGCGTTCCTCTTCGGCGGCTACGGCGCGGCGACGGGCGCCGTCGAACGGGACGAGATCCTGCGCTACAATCCGACGACGGGGAACCTCGTCGAGGTGGGGGCGACGATACCGGAGGGGAGCGCCGCCGCGGCGGCGGTGTGGGATCCGCGGGACCTCCCCGCCACGGGGTGCGACGACGGGTGCGCCTACGTGCTCGGGGGGTACGCGGAGACCGTGCCGCCGCTCACCGCGCGCATCGTCCGCTACAACCCGGCGACGGACACCGCGACCGTGCTCGGCACGCTGCTCCCCTCGCCGATGACCGGCGGCGGCGTGTGGGACCCGCGCGACCGCCCGGGCGTGTGCCCCGGCGGGTGCGCCTACGTCTTCGGCGCGTTCGGTGGGCTCGACCGCGTCGCGCGCTTCAACCCGGACACGGCGAGCGCGACGGCGACGTCCGCGTACTTCCCGTACGAATGGAACTCGGTCGCCTGGGACGGCAGCGTCGCGTACGTCTTCGGCGGCACGAACACGGACAACGTCACCGGCACGGGGTTCGACAGCGACCGCGTGTGGCGGTACGACCCGATCGCGGACACGACGGTGAAGATGAGCGCGGCGTTCGACCGTTCCGCGGCCGGCGTCGTCTGGACGGGCGAGGACGCGTGGATCGTCGGAGGCTACCGGAGCGGCGCGAGGGCCGACATCTCCTCGTACGACACGGAGCCGGGGGCGCCGCAGAACCTCGCCGGGGCGATCGGCCCCGGCACGCTCGAGGCGAGCCTCTCGTGGCAGGCCCCGGTGTGGAACACGCACACCGGTCCCGTCACGGAGTACCGCGTGTACCGCGACGGCGTCCTCCTCGCGACGCTCGGCGCCGTGCTCTCGTACGCCGACGCTGGCCTCGCGCCGGGCACGACCTACGCGTACACCGTGACCGCGACGACCGCGGACGGGGAGGGCGCGGCGTCGGCGGCCGCCTCCGTGACGACGCCGAACGTCCCGTCCCTCGTGCGCTCGCTCGTCGCGACGCGCGGCTCCGCGGACGGCGAGATCGCGCTCGCGTGGCAGGCGCCGGCGAGCGACGGCGGCCGGCCCGTCACCGCGTACACGGTGTACCGCGATGGCGCGCCGGCGGCGACGCTCGGGGCGACGCTCGCGTGGACGGACACGGGACTCGCGGAAGGCACGACGCACGCGTACCGCGTCGCCGCGTCGAACGACGCGGGCGAGGGCCCCGCGTCGGATCCGTCGAGCGCGCGCACGCGCGGTCCGCCTGTGGCGCCCGGCGGGCTCACCGTCGCAACGGGCCCGGGCCTCGGCGAGCTCTCGCTCTCGTGGAGCGCGCCCGCGGACGACGGCGGCGCCACCGTCGCGTCCTACCGCGTGCTCCGCGGGACGGCGGCGGGGTCGGAGGCGTTCCTCGTCGACGTCGGCGCGGCGCTGACGCACAGGGACACGGGCCTCGGCGACGGCGCGACGCGCTGGTACCGCGTCGAGGCCGTGAACTCGTACGGAACGGGGGATCCCGCGCCGAGCACGAGCGGCACGACGTACCTGCGCGTCGCCCCCGCTGCGCCGACGTCGTTCGACGCGACGCCCGCGATCAAGAAGGCGCAACTCACGTGGGCGCCTCCCCCGGACAACGGCGGTCCGCCCGTCCAGGGCTACAAGGTCCACCGCAACGGCTCGTACTACGTCACCGTCGGCACCGCCGTACGATACAACAACACGGCCGTCGTGGGCGGCGTCGAGTACACGTACCGCATCGTCGCGTACAACGCCGCCTCGGGAGGCTCCGTGTTCACGGAGACGCGCACCGTCCGCCCGTACACCACGGAGCTGCCCGCGGCGCCGACCCTCACGGTGACCCCATCGCCCGGACGGATCGATCTCTCGTGGACCGCCGCGTCGACCGGGTACGGGCCGCCCGCGACCTCCTACCGCATCCTGCGCGGGACGAGCGCCGAAGCGCTCTCGCTCTACCGCACCGTCGGCGACACGCTCGCCGACGCGGACGCGTCCGTCGTCTCGGGGACGACGTACCACTACGCGGTCGAGGCGGTGTCGAGCGCCGGCACCGGCGCGCGCTCCTCGGTCGCGAGCGCTCGCGTCCCCACCGTCCCGTCTGCGCCGACCGACCTCGCGGTCGTCCCCGGCCCCGGCGTCGGCCAGCTCGGGATGACATGGGGCCACCCCACGGACGACGGCGGCAGCGCGCGCACGGGCTACCGGCTCTCCACGGCGACGACGACACGGTACCGTTACGACGACGGCACGCCGGAGAGCGTCGTCGGCCTCGACGGGGACGATGGGGCGCAGACGAAGCGCATCGACCTCAGGCCGGGGGCACCTTCGGGCGCGCGCTTCTGGATCTACGGAAAGAGCCTGGGTTGCGGCCCGCAGTTGCGGCTCACGGTGAACACGTACCTCTGGAAGGTCACGACGCCGTGCGCTGCGTGGACGACGACCGGTTCGTGGGCGGTGTTCGACGTCCCGGTGGACAAGCTCCTCGCCTCCTCCGCGAACACGTTCAAGGTCCAGATCACCGCTTGCGGCACGAGCTCCGACTGCGCGGCCATCGGCGTCGACGGGGAGCGCGACGCGGGGCGGTCGGACGTCTCGACCTCGTACTCGTACTGCGCTTACACCTGCGTCACGGTCACGACGCCGTACGAAGGCGAGATGCTGGCCTGGCTCGAGACCGACACGGTCGAGCCCGACCAGACGCTCTCGCCCTCCGCGACGGCCCTGACGGTCTCGGCCGCGACGAACGTCACGAAGTCCTTCGAGCTCCGCGCGCTCAACACGGTCGGCGAGAGTCCGCCGGCCGGTGCAGTCGCGGCGACGACGTTCCGCGCGCCCGGCGCGCCGGCCGCGAGCGCGACCGCGGGCCCCGACCCCGGCAAGGTCGCGCTCGCGTGGACGGCGCCCACGGACGACGGCGGCACGCCGGTCGTCGGCTACCGCATCCTGCGCGGGACGTCGCCGACGTCGCTCGCCCAGGTCGCGGACCTGGGCCTCGTTTCCTCGTGGACGGACGCGGGGCGCGGCACGAACGCGACGTGGACCTACCGCGTCGAGGCGCGCAACGCCGTCGGCGCCGGCTACGGCTCCGCTTCCCGCACGGCGACCACGTTCGACCTCGCTCGCCCGCCCGCGTCGCTCGCGGCGATCGCCGGCCCCGGCCCTGGCCAGGTCTCGGTGTCGTGGTCCGGCGTGACCGCGGACGGCGGATCACCGGTGACGGGCTATCGCGTGACGGCCTCGTACGGCGAATCCCCGGCGATCTCCCGGGACGACAACGGCGCGTCGTCGGCGCGCGTGTACCTCGACTCGGCGACGGCGCGCGCGACGAAGCGCCTGAACGTCGCCTCGACCTACGTCGCACGCGCCATGGAGGCCCGGCTCTGGGTCCACGGCGACGCGTCGTACTGCGGCGCGAGCGCGGCCCAGACGATCCGGCTCACCGTGAACGGACAGGCCATCCGCGACTTCGACCCCTGCGCGGTCTTCGGCACGAGCGCGAAGTGGGTCTCGTTCGGCGTGCCGCCCGGGCTCGTCGCGACGTCGAACGAGTTCACTCTCCAGAAGGTCGCGGGCACGCCGACGCAGCGCACGCTCTACGTGAGCGTGGATACGACGCGCGACTTCGGCCGCTCCGACGCGATCCAGGGAAGCGGCGCGGACGTCGCGGGCGAGCTGCTCGTCTACCTCGACGTCACCGTCGCCTCGGGATGGTCCACGGCGGACGTCGCCGACCCCTCGCACGTGTTCAGCGGTTTCCCGCCCTCGACGACGCGGACGTACCGGACCGCCGCGTTGACCGCGGTCGGCTCCGGGTGGCGCTCGCTCGCCGCGACGGCGACGACGTTCGGGTATGCATCCGTCCCGACCGCGCTCGAGACGGCGACCGGCCCGTCGATGGGCGAGATCGGCCTCGCGTGGTCCGCCCCCGCGACGACGGGCGGCACGCCCTTGACCGGATACCGCGTCTACCGCGGCGACGGTGTGGTGGCGACGCTCGGCGACGTCACGTCCTTTTCCGACACAGGCCTCGCGCACGGCGCCACGTACCTCTACGGGGTCGCTGCGCTGAACGCCGTCGGCGAAGGCCCGCGAGCGACCGCCTCCGCGACCACGTGGGTCGACACGCCCCCCGCCGCGCCGCCGTCCCTCACGGCGACCTCGGGACCGCGCGGCGGCGAGGTCGCCCTCGCTTGGAGCCCACCGGCCGAGAACGGCGGGCCACCGCTCACGGGCTACCGAATCTTTCGCGCGGCCGACGAGGGCCCGCTCGCAGCCGTCGCGGACGTGGACCCTGACCTCGCATTCCAGGACTCCGGTCTCGCGCCGCAGGCCACGTACCGTTACGCGGTCGCGGGCCTCAACATGCGCGGGGAGGGGGAGCCCTCCTCCGTCGCTTCCGCGTCGACGTACGAAGGCGCGCTTCCCGCCGCCCCGCGCGAGCTCGCCGTCGCGCCCGGCCCCGGCAACGGCGAGGTCACGCTCGACTGGCTCGCGCCGACCGCGAACGCGGGGCCGCCGATCGAGTCGTACCGCGTCTACGTCGGCTCGGCGGCGGGCGACCTGTCTCCCGTCGGCGGCACCGGCGCGCGCACCTTCGTCGCGACCGGCCTCGCGGCGGACACGCGCTACTGGTTCGCGGTCGCGGCGGTGAGCGCGCAGGGCGAAGGGCCGCTGAGCGACGAGGCGACGACGTACGCGAACACGCCGCCGCTGCGCGAGGCCTACCAAGGCGCGTCCTCCGTCTGGACGGGACGCTACCTCTACGTGCTCGG
Organism: Thermoplasmatota archaeon; assembly: GCA_035292305.1. Lineage (GTDB taxonomy): Archaea > Thermoplasmatota > SW-10-69-26 > JACQPN01 > JAJPHT01 > DATDQL01. The sequence continues at coordinate 13,293 of DATDQL010000104.1, read as the reverse complement.
AGGCGAGGACGGGTTCGGCGCCCTCTCGCAGATCGTGCGCTACGACCCGACGAACGGCCAGAGCCTCACGATGGCCGCGACGCTCCCGACGCCGCGCGCGTACGGCGGCGCTGCCTGGGACGGGCGCTACGCGTGGTACTTCGGCGGGACCGACGGCTTCACGACGACCGACGAGATCGTGCGCTACGACCCGCAGGCGGACCAGGCCACGGTCCACGCGACGCGGCTCCCGTCGGCGCGATCACACTTCTCGACCGCCTGGGGCCAGGACAAGGCGTGGCTCTTCGGCGGCCTCGATGACGATCTCGCCCCCCTCGGCGGCGTCCTCCGGTTCGACCCCGCGACGGGCGCGCTCGTCGTCCCCCTCGGCGGCGACAGCTTCCCCGCGTCCTACGACCACGCCGTCGTATGGGTGGGCAATGCCGGCTACGTGCTCGGCGGATGCTACGCGGGCGACTGCCCGTCCGACCGCGTCGCCCGCTACACGCACACGACGAGCTCGGCCGAGATGTTCTACGAGTGGGACAACATCCACGAGCCCCTCGTCGGAGTCGCCGCGGTGTGGGACGGCACGAACATCCTCTACGCGGGAGGCCGCAACGACCTCGGCGGGACCACGCGCCACGTCGTGAAGTTCCAGCTCAGCGGCACCGCCACGGACCTCACGGCAGACCTCCCCGGACCGCGCGGCTGGGCGAGCGCGCAGTGGGACGGCGCGCGCATGCTCATCGCGGGCGGCACGGGCTGCTCGGGGCCGTGCACGGGCGTCGTGCCGTGGCGGCCGATCCCCTCGGCGCCCACGCTCGCCGCGCACTCGTACGTCCCCGGCCGCGTCGCCCTCTGGTGGACGGGGTCGAACGGGAACTCGTACTCGCAGCTCACGGGGTACCGCGTCTACGAGGTCCTCCCGAACGGGACCGAGGTCCTCGTCGCCTCGACGACGTCGACGGGAAGCGCCGTCATGACGACCGCGCCCGCCTCGACGGGCCTGCACACGTACCGAGTGCGCGGCCTAGATCACGACGTCAACCTGGGCCTCGCCTCGAACGACGCGAGCGCCGTCGCAGCGGACGCCGTCGAGCCGCCCGTCGAGGCGCCTCCGCTTCCCGGTGACGTCCCCGCGCCCATCGGACACAGCGCCGTCGGCGCCGCCGGGACCGTCACGAACTGGCGCAACAGCTCGTCTCCGTGTACCGGAAGCGGGACGATCGCTCTCGCGATCGACGTCGACGAGGGCGCGGCGGCCCTGCAAGCCACGAGCACGTGCCGCATCCAGCCCGACGACTGGGCCCCCGGCGAATGCTCGGGCCTGGCGGACGGTGCCCTGGAGTGCCATTGGGAGACCGCGACGGCCTCCGCCCGCATCCTGCTCGAGGCCGACGGCCGGTTCCGATACACGCGGACCGGGACGAGCGAGGTCGTCGAGTGGGTCGGGACGCTCGCGCGCTCCTGTGTCGGGCAATGCGGCGCGTGACACCGGCCTCGCTTGATTCCAGAGGTTTTATGGGGTCGCGGACGCAACCCAAGCCATGCGCGTGACGCCCCTCGCGGGGGAGTCGCTCGGCGTGCGCTCCATGGCGGTCGCCGTCGAGACGCCGGACGTGCGCGTCGTCGTCGACCCGGGCTGCGCGCTCGTGCCTCGCCGATTCGGCCTCCCCCCTTCCGCGGCGGAGGAGGCGGCCTTCGTCACCGCGAAGGCCCGCATCGAGTCCGCCGTCCTCGAGGCCGACGTCTTGACCGTGTCGCACTACCACTGGGACCACGTCCAGCTCGACTGGGAGGTCTACGCCGGGAAGACGATCCTCGCGAAGAGCTGGCGACGCGACACGAATCAGACCTGCGCAGCCCGCGGCCGCACGTTCGAGGACCGCTGGAAGACCCGCGCGTCGTTCGGAGGGGAGGACGGCGCGTCCCGTGTCGTCGGGAACACGACGGTCCGCCTCTCTCCCGCGCTCCCGCACGGCTCCTCGGGCACGCGCCTCGGCTCCGTCGTCGCGACCGTCGTCGAGCACGGCGGTCGGAAGTTCGTCCATTCGAGCGACGTGCAGGGGCCGATGAGCCCCGAAGCGACCGCGTGGCTCGTCGCCGAGTCCCCGGACCTCCTCGTCCTCGACGGAGCCCCCGCGTACCTCGCGAACACGCGCGTGCCTCCGGAGTTCATCGAGCAGGCCGCGTGGAACCTCGTCGAGGTGTTCCAGGAGACCGGCTGCGAGATCGTCCTCGACCACCACATCCTGCGGGGCGTCGATCACCGCGCCGCGTGGGCGCCCGTGTACGACCGGTTGGACGTCAAGACGTTCGCCGGGTACCTCGGAGTGCCGGACCGCCTGCTCGAGGCGAACCGCGTCGCGATGCACGCCGTGGAGAGCATGCCGCGAGTCGGACCCGTCGAAGGATGATGGATGAAGGGACGAGGGATGAAGGGGATGGGCGGAGGGACGAGGGAAGACGGGGAGGGCGACGGAACTCGGGACTACGGAGCCCTTCATCGTCTACGCGCTTCGACGGCCTTCGATGTGTTCGTCAACAGAGCGAGGACTTCGCCGAGAAGCCCCCGCGCGCGGACTGTGGACGGTGCTTCCGGAAGGACCCGATCGATCACGTCCAATGCGGCGATGCACTCGCACGCCGAACGGCGCGCGATCCTGTAGAACCTCAGCTTCTCACCCGGGCTGAACTCGCCCGCGCCCTCGGCGATGTTCAACGCGATAGACGTCGAGGCGCGACGGAGTTGGTCCACGAGGTTTGGACGGAACGCCGGAAGGCCCCGCGCGACCTCGTCGCACTCACCGACGGCGTCGAGTGCCCGCGCGTACACGATCAGGCTGGAACCGGGAGCCACGCGCCTTGCGTGGCGCTTCGCACGGATACCGATTGTCCCGAGATCGACGGCGGACTTACGCGAGCGTCATCCCTCGACCCTTAGACCCGTCCCCGAGCCCTCGACGCGAGGCCCGTCCCCGTCTTCCTTCCGCCCGCATCCCTTGTCCGTATCCCTTACGGCTCGACCGCCACGTCGACGCGCATCTCGGCCAGGTCCGCGAGCATCGCGGGCTCGTCGAGGTGGTACGTCGCGGGATCCGCGAGGTCCACGGCGACCGTCACCACGGACCCTTCCATGAGCCCGCGCGTCGACGGGACGAGCACCGCGCCGAGGGCGCGGAACGCAGCCTCCGTGAAGCCCTCGGGGACGACCTCGAGGAATCGCTGCGTCTTGACGATGCGCATCGCGGGGCGGCCGTCCGCGCCGCGCGCCAGCGCGGGCGCCTCGAGCGTGCGCGCACCGACCACGTAGCCGCGGAAGACGAGGCGCGTAGGGAAGGGCCAGGTCTTCGCGACCGCCGTCACGAGACGGCTTCGGAGCGTCTTCGGATCGTCGTCCGCAGAGGCGTCGGCGGCAATCCGGGCGGCCTCGTCGGTGACGCAATCCAGCCACGTGGGCCGGGGCATGTGCGGCAACACCTGCGCTCACCTCCGCCCGGCCGGTATTGAAGCTTGTGCCAAGGGCCCGGGGACCCTTATCACGCGTCTCGACGCTCCCGTGCCGCCTCGACCCAGCCTTGCGCCTCGCCTACGGAGAACGTCCCCGGCACTGCGTGCCGCGCGCGGTTCGCGTCGTTGAGACGGTGCGCGAGGTCTCCCGGATCCCGCGTCGAGAGATCCTCCGTATCCTGCACGCCCACGGCAACGAGGAGGGCCGCCTCGCCCGGACCGACGTCTCGGATCGCGAGGAACTCGGCCTGGCGCCGCAGGTACCGCACCGCGCCCGCGTCCAGCCCGGCACGCCTCGACAGGTCCGCGAGACTCGACCGCAGGACGTCGCGCGCCGTGCGCACGCCCGCGGCGTCGAGCCGGGCGCCCATCTCCGGTCCGACCCCGTCGAGCGCCTCGACCGCGACAAGGTCGCCAGCCTCTTCGATCGAGCGCGCGGACCGGTCGAGCCCCTCGCCGCGCACGAAACCGTCGAGTCCCGCGGCTCCGTCGTCGGCCACGGCCGATGGCCGGGCCGCGCGCCGCGCGGCGACACCGGCCGCGACGAAGCCCACGCCCGCAAGCAGCGCGACCACGCCGAGCCCGAGCGCGACGAGGACGACGGCCTCGCGCACGTCGACCGCGAACGCCGGGACGCGCTCCACGCCCGTGCCCGTCCCGAGGACGAAGGCGAGGCCCGAAAGCGACACGAGCATGAGGACGCCGACGGCGACGAGCACGGCCGCGGAGCCCGCGCTGCGCCGGTGGAGAAGGGCCATGCCCCGACGACGGGGGCGCATCGAGGGAGGGGAACGTGGTACGTCGCTCGGAGGGCGAAGGATGAGGGATGACGGGCCGACGGATGACGGGGATGGGCCGAAGGTCGCGGGCACGGGGACGCGTCAACGGAAGGAGGGGACGCGCCGATGGCGTGCGGGCGACGGCGCGGGACGGATGGCAAACCTGATGCCGCCTCGCGACCGCATCCGGACCGTGGCGTGGCGTGTCTACGAAGTGCGGTCCCAGGACCGCGAGAAGCTCGACGCCGCGCTCGCGCAGGACCCCGTGAGCCGCACGAGCATCCAGATCCGCGACGCGAAGCACTTCGGCTGGGAGCGCGAGACGACCTACGCCGTCCTCGAAGGCGACGAGGAGCGCCTCCTCCTCGCGGACAAGGCCGTGCTCGCGTTCGGCCGCGTGCCGAAGAACGCGCAAGCGATCCTCGAGCGCGTGCGCTGGGAGGACGAAGCGAGCGCGTCGAGCCTCGGCCACGTGATGTCCCACCTGCCGGAGCCGAAGTTCGAGACGAGCGCCTCCGAGCGCCGCCAGGAGATCGTGCGCGAGACGCGCACCGTGGCGCAGCGCGCGAAGGCGAAGACGCAAGCGTTCTTCCGGCGCGTGAGGCGAAGGTTGGGCTCCTGAGGCGCCCGGTCCCGGTGATCGGCTACGGCGCGTCAAGTCCACGAAGACCACGAACCTTCACGAGCAGCACGAACCCCCCGGGAGACTCGTGGAGTTCGTGACGCTTCGTGGTCTTCGTGGCCTTCAGGCGGCCAGCCGAGGGTGGTGGACCTCGAGGCGGGGATCGAGCCGTTTCCCAACGCCGGATCTACCCGCCCCGCACACGCGCCGCGCTCCTCTTCAGCGCCGCGACGCCCGGCAGCTCCTCGCCCGTGAGGTACGCCATGAGCGCGCCGCCCGCGAGGGAGACGTAGCCGAACTCGTCGAAGGCATGGCCGAACTGTCGGATCGCGCTGACGGTGTGCCCGCCGCCCATGAGACTGAACGCGTCCGTCTCGGCGAACGCGCCGAGGAGCGCGCGTGTGCCCTCGTCGAAGGGGGCCTCCTCGTAGAAGCCCATCGGGCCGTTCATCATGAGGCTGCCCGCCTCCACGACGATCTCCCGGTAGGTCGCCATCGTCTCGCGGCCGATGTCGAGAACGACGCCCTTTGCGGGGAGGTCATCGATCCACAGCTCCTCGCGCACGCCCGACGCGCCCTTCACCGCGACGTCCTCCGGCGTGTAGATGGCGTCGTCGTACGCGTCGAGGAGATCGCGCGCCTGCGGGAGCAGGTCGAGGACCTTCTTGCGCTGCAGGACCTCCTTCGTCGCAGGTCCGAGCTCGTGGCCGCGCGCGACGAGGAAGAGCTCGCCGACGAGGCCGCCGAGCAGCGCGGCGGAGAGCTTGCCGCTTGCCAAGTTCGACTTCATCACCGCGATGCTGTCCTCCGGCTTCGCGCCGCCGAGGACGTACACGAGCGGCTCCTCGGGCGCGTCGACGGCCTGCGCGAGCGCCGTGAGCTCGCGGTCCATCGTGAGCCCGGCGGCGGACGGAAGGAGCTCGGGGAAGGCCACGATGGTCGCCTGCGGCCGGTGCGCGACGCTGAACCCGTCGTTCACGAAGTACTCGGCCTGCGCCGCGAGCGTGCGGATGAGGGGAAGCTCCGCGAGGGCCGCGGGCGTGCCCTTGCGGTTCTCGTCGTCGTGCCCTCGGACGTTCTCGAGCACGACGGCCTCACCCTTCCTCAGGCCCTTGATCGCTTCGAGCGCCCGAGACCCCGCGACGTCGGGGACGAAGGAGACCGGGGCCTTCGCCACGTTCGCGATGATCTCCGCGTGCTCGCGCGTGCTCGTGAAGTCGTCACCGCCCTTCCTGCCCTGATGCGCGATGACGACGGTGCGGGCTCCGCGCCCCGCGAGCGCCGTGACGGTCTCGGCCGACGCCTCGATGCGGTCGCGGCCTTGGACGTGCCCGTCGACGATGGGGGAGTTGATGTCGAGGCGCAGGAGCACGGTCGCGCCGTCGAGCTTGAGGTCGTCGAGCGTGAGGTAGGGCTTCACGGTCTCCCTGGCGCGCCGAAGGGAGAGAGGAAGATGAAGCTTCCTGCGGAGCCCGGCGCCCCTACGGCACGTCCCATTCGGGCAGGAGCGGGGCCGGATCGGACGCGTCGAACCGCACGGTGTAGAGGCCGCTGTTCCCGTCCCACAGGACGAGCTCGTCGCCGCCGAGCGGCTTGACCTCCATGACCGTCGGCGAGTACCAGCTTCCCTTCGGCGGCTTCGGCGACTCCTCACTCGGGAGGAAGACGCCGACAGAGCGCGGCATCGTAGGGTCCTCGACGTCGACGGCCCACACGCCGCCGTGGTACATCGAGACGAAGAGCGTGCGGCCTTGATGCGCGATGTAGTGCGTCGAGAAGACGAGGAACTCGTCGTTCCACTCCGGGTCGACGGGTAGCGTCCACGCACCCACGCGCTCCGGGTTCGCCGGATCGGTCGTGTCGAGGACGTACACGATGCCGGTGGGGGTGTCGGCCGGGTGGTTGATGATCTCCTGCCCGAGAAACGTGTAGTGCCGCCCGTCCCAGAGCTCGTCGAGGACGAGCGCGGTGTGGATGCTCCCGATGTCGTCGCCCGGTCCTTCGCTTTCGAACTCCGCCCACCGTGCGACCTCGCGCGGCGCTCGCAGCTCGGAGACGTCGAGGACCACGAGGCCGCCGTCCCAGTCCGCGAGGTACGCGAGCGTCTGCCCGGTGACCGGGTGCTTGTGGATCCACCCGTCGTTGTGCCAGTTGTCGAGGACGGGCCGACCGCGGACGACGGGCACCGAGTCGTAGGCGCTCTGGAACACGAGCCGTCCGCCCTCGATCGTGAAGAACGCGTAGTATCCCGTCGGCTGCGCGCTGTTGAGCACGCTCGCGAGGACGACGTTCTTCCCGTCGACCTCCGCGACGCCGATGCTGTGCGTGCCGAACACGGGGAGCGGGAAGTAGTCAGCGACCTTCGGAGCCGTCGGATCGGAGATGTCCACGAGGACGGCGCCCGAGGGGTACCCGAGCGGGCTGACGGGCGCGAGCGGCGTCCGAGTCCCGGTGCAGGAGTCCTCGACGTAGCCATCGTTCGCCGCAAGCGTCAGGGCCGGCGCGGCGTCGCTCCTCGGCATCGCGTTCCGCGTGTTGAAGAAGGACGCGCCGAGCACGATCCAGCGCTGGTCCGGCGTCATCGCGACGTCCCGCGCCGCGGTCCCACCAAGCGCCATCTCGCTCAACTTCACAGGGTTCGCGGGGTCGGTGACGTCGGACAGGACGAACGCGATCTTCGTCCCGAGGCCGTGAACGACCGCGAGCCTGCGCTCACCGCTCACCGCTGCGTCGCCACAGAAGTAGCCACCGGCGGACGCCCCGCCGTACGCCTCGGTGAGCAGCGGGTCCCATCCGAGCTGCTCGAAGTTCCCGCTGCTGAGCCCGCGGTGGTGGGCGATCTTCTGGTGGTCGTGCCCCTTGCCGGCGACGACGGCGCGCAGCGCCCAGTCGAGCGTCTCGTCGACCTCGGCCGAGGCCGGGTCCACGGGAGACCCGGGCCCGACGCACCCCGCGAGGAAGGTCGACGAGAGGACGAGCAGCCCGAGACCGATGGCGCGCACGGGGGTCAGCCACCGGAGGGGAACATCAAGGTTCGCGCACGCGGGCGACGCGGAACGCTCGCCCCTGCTCCGTCCGGCGCCGCGTCACGCCTCGACCGTCACGACGGCGCTTCCGTCGGGGCCGTCCTCGACACGCAGCACGTGGTCGACGGCGTCCTTCACCCCGTCGATGTGCGTGACGAGGAGGATCTGCCGGAACCGCGACGACAGGGCTCCGAGGACGCGCAGGATCGCGCGTTGGCGTCCGTCGTCCTGCGATCCGAACACCTCGTCGAGCACGAGGAAGCCCATCTCGCCCGCGCCGGCGCGGTCCGCGAGCACGCGCCCGACCGCGAGGCGGAGGCACAGGTTCGCGAGGTCGGCCTCCCCGCCGCTCATGCGCGCGAGCGGGAACGCCGCGCCGTCGTCGACGACGCGCAGCTCGTAGTCCTCGTCGAGCTCCATCCCGGGGTAACGGTCGTCCGTCGCATCGCGGTAGAGGACGGACGCCTCGGCCTGTAGCAGCGGCCGGATCCGGCTTGCGAGGTGCAGCTTGAAGTCGGGAAGCAGGCCCGCGTCGCGGTCCCCGGCGAGCCGTTCGAGGAGCGCGACGTCGCGCAACCGCTCGCCGCGCGCGCGCTCGCGCTCGGCCGCGCGGACGCGCTCCTCCGCCCAGCGACCGGCGTCCGCCTCCGCACGCTCCGCAGCGGCGCGCGCCGTCTCGGCTTCGAGGCGCTTCGCGTGCTCCGTTCGGAGCGCGTCGTGCGAGGCGCGCTGCGCCGCGGCGAGGGCTGCCGGGTCGAAGCCGAGGGCCGCGACCTCGCGCTCCGCGACGACGCGCGCAGCTTCGGCTTCCGCGCGGGCGCGCCTCGCGAGACCGAGCGCCGTCTCGGCCTCCGGGAGCCGCGCAGCGTGTCCGCGAGCGAGCGCGAGCTTCTGGTGGTGCACCTCGGCCGATGCGAGGCGGGCCCGGGCCTCCTTGTCGAGCGCCTCCGTCCAGGTGGCCCCCGCGAACGAAGCCAGTCGCTCGCGAGCCTCCGTGAGGCGCGCGCGGTCGGACGCGAGGCGCTGCGCGACCTCGGCGCGGCGCGCCTCGGCCTGGAGCGCGGCACGGACGGCCGCATCGAGGTCGCGGGCGCGGACCTCGGCTGCGCGCGCGGCCTCCGAGGCCTCCGCCGCGGCGCGGCGATCGATCGCCCGCCGTTGCTCGAGGTCCCGGATCGCGGTCTCGAGGGCGACAGACTCCGCCGCGAGCCGACCGACGAGTCCGTCGTGGCAGTCGTGGAGCGGCCTCTCGCACGTCGGGCACGGCGCGTCGGGCCCGAGCCTCCGCAACTCGTCGAGCCGCCCCCGCGCCTCCGAGAGGTCCTTGCGCGCGCGCTCGTGCTCGGCGCCGATGCCCGCGAAGCGCGCGTCGAGGGCGGCGAGCTCGGCGCGTCGTACCTCGAGCGCCGTGCGGACCTCGGTGAGCTCCTGCTGGCGCGCGACGCCTTCGGCGACGACGCGGTCGAGCGCGGGCAACTCCGCCGAGACACGGGCGAGGCGGGCCTCGGCCTCGGCCACCTCGCGCTCGGCTCGTCGGCGCGCATCCGCCTGCGCGCGCGCCGCCTGGAGCGTGGCGACGGCCTCGCGGGCCACCGCGAGGTCCGGGGCGCCGGCCGCGAGGGCTTCCGCGTCGCGCGCGGACTGCGCCGCCTGCGCGTGGTCCCGAAGCCGAGCGGCTTCGTCCCGGCGCGCCCCCTCTTCGGCCGCGCGAAGCGTGGCGAGCCGGTCCGAGAGTTGCCGGTGCCGCTCCTGGAGGGCCGTCCGCGCGTCGACCGTCGCGCGTGCTTCCTCGGCGCGCAGACGGAGGGCCTCGGCCGCCGCCGCGGCCGCGGCGTGCGCCGCCCGCAGGCGCGTCGCGTCCGCGCGCGCCGCGGCCTCGCGCGCCTCGAGCTCCTTCGGCTCGGGGCCGCCGGCGAGGAGTTCCGCCTCGCGTTGCGCGAAGCGCTTGGCCTCGCGGGCGAGGCGGACGGCCTCGTCGACGACGTCGACGCGGAGCATGCGCAGGACCGCGGCCTTGCGTTCCGCCGGTCGAAGGGCTGACAGTCCCGCGAGGTCCTTCTGTTGCGCGACGAGGCTCGAGAGGAACGTAGCGCTGTCCATGTGGAGCGCACGCTCCATGTAGGCGGCGACTTCCCGAGCGGAGTGCGCTCCCGGCGCGACGGCGGCCACGCCGTCGACGGCGAGGAGTGCGGTATGCGACGACCTCGCGCCGGCGAGGCGCCGCACGACCTCGTACGCGTGGCCCGCGTGCTCGAACCGCACCGTCACGGAGCAGTCCTCGCCCGCTCCCGCGTCGCGGCGGCGGACGAGCTCCTTCTCCGTGCGCGCTTCCCCGAACAGCGCCCACACGACGGCCTCGACGAACGTGCTCTTGCCGGCGCCGTTTTCGCCGATGACGGCCGTGACGCCGTCGGGGATCTCGATCGTGACCGCGCGGAAGCGGCGGTAGTTCTCGAGCGAGACGGAGTGGAGTCTCATGCCCCCGTCGCCTCCTCCAGGAACCGCAGCCCGAGCCTCCGCACGTCATCCCGCTCGGGCCCCGCCGGCGCCCGGGCGACGAACGCGTCCCATTCGACGGGAAGCGCGCCGACGCTGGCATCCTCCCCCTGCGCCCGATCCTCCGGGTCGACGACCTCCATCTCGAGCGACACGTGGAGGGCGCTCTCGCCGAGGCGCCGAAGGCGCGCGTGGTCGAGCGCCGCATGGACAGGACGCGGCATGCCCCGGACGCGCAGGCGGACGAGCGCATCGTCGAGCGCGACGTCCCGGAGCGCGCGCTCGATGGCGGGCGCGATCTCCACCTCGGCGAGGCCCGTGCAGTCGACGGGCGGGAGGTCCAACCAGCGCCGCGTCTCGATCGGCACGAAGCGGCGCTCGCCGACGGCGAGGTCGACGAGCATGACGCCCTTCTCTTCGGCGGCCTCCTTGACGCTCGTCCGTTCCGTGGATCCCGCGTACCACGCGTGGCCGGCGACGCGCGTGTGCCGGTGGTAGTGGCCAAGGGCCACGTAGTCAGCGTCCGCGCGAAGCGCGGAGGCCGGGAGCACCACCTCGTTGAACTCCCCGCTGCCGAAGCGGTCGACGCCGTGCACGCCCGCGTGGAGAGCGAGGACGTTCCATCGCGTGTCGCGGGCCCGGACGGCCTCGACTGCCGCGAGGTAGCCCTCGCTCGTCGGCACGTGGGGCACGAGATGCACTGCGCAATCGCCGACGACGTGCGTCTCGGCCTCGCCCTTGTACGCGGCTGTGACGCCGGGGACGAAGTCGAGGAAGCGGAGCACGGAGCCGGTCTCGCGCAGCCGCGGGGACTCGTGGTTGCCCGCGATGACGAGCCACGGGACGCCGCCGCGGACGGAGCGCGCCATCTCCTCCATCACGAACGTGACGGCGCGGTTCGTCGGGCGCACGCTGTCGAAGAGGTCGCCCGCGTGGAGGACGAAGTCGACACGCTCGGCAAGCGCGAGGTCCACGACGCGCGAGAACGCGGCGAACACGTCCTGCTCGCGCTGGTTGAGCCCGCGGGAGTCGACGCGGCTGAAGGAGGCGTGGCCGACGTGGGTGTCGGCGACGTGGAGGAAGCGCATCCGCGCTGCGAAGGATGGGCCCGTGGCCCCTAAAGCTTCGTCCGGAGGTGGCTGAAACTCCGTCGAACGAACCGCTCGGACGGTCCACGCGTGGCCGCCGCTACGCCGCTTCCTCGGCCGGGACCGCTTTCACGGGGCCGGAGGGCGACGGCGCGCGCAGCACGAGGAGCACCGCGGCGAGGATGAGGCCCGCAGCGAGCGCGACGCGCCACGACAGCGTCTCGCCCGCGAGCAGCCAGCCGAGCGCGACGGCCACGACCGGGTTCACGAAGCCGTACGTCGCGACGCGGGCCGGGGGCGCGTGCTGCAGGAGCCACACGTAGCACGTGTACGCGACGAGCGAACCGAACACCACGAGGTACGCGAGGGAGCCTACGGCGCGTGGCGTGAAGTCCGCGGCGTCCACCTGCGAGGCCTCGCCCGTCGCGAGGCCGGCCGCGATGCACGCCACACCGCCCGCGAGCGACTGCATCCCGACGAGGAGGAACGGCGACACGGACACCGCGTGCCTGCGGGACCACACCGACCCCGCGGCCCACGAGGTCGTCGCGAGCACGAGGACCGCGGCGCCGACGAGGTCCGCGCCACCGGCGCCTAGGATCGTCGAGGGACCCGCGAGGACGAGGACGCCGGCCACGCCGAGCGCGAGGCCGGCGAAGATCGCGGGCGAGGGCCGTGGCACCGCATCCGTCCTCCTCGGCCACAGCCATGCGAACAGCACGATCTCCACGGGGACGACGGCGATGATGAGCGCCGTGAGGCCCGACGGCACGCGCTGCTCCGCCCATGACACGAGCCCGTTGCCGCCGAAGAGGAGCGCGGTCCCGACGACCGCTGCGACGCCCCAGGCGCGGCGATCGGGGGCGGCCTCGCCGCGCAGACGCATCACGGCGTAGAGGATCGAGCCGACGACGAGGTGACGCACGCCCGCGGAGAGGAACGGGGGAATCGTCTCGACCGTCCAGCGGATCGCGAGGTAGGTCGAGCCCCAGATGACCCAGACGGCGACGAGCGCCGCCCACACGCGTCGCTCAGAGGCCATGGCCGTTCCTCGCCGGTGCTTTCGCGACGTTCGTGGTCGCGAGGCCTCCGAGCGGGAGCTTCGCGGTCTCCTTGACCGTCCGGAGGACGATGGTGGTCCGCGTCGAGCGCACGGCGTCGACCTTGCCGAACCGCTCCCCGAGCATCTTCACGAGCGCCTCCGTGTCGGCCGCGCGCACCTTCACGAGGTAGCAGTCCTCGCCCGCGATGCCGTGGATCTCCTGCACCTCGGGCACGCGCGCGAGCGCCTCGGCCGTCGTGAGGTCACCCCACCGGTCGTCGGAGCGGACCGAGATGAACGCGGTCACGCCGAGGCCGAGCGCCTTCGGGTCGATGCGCGCCTCGTACCCCTGGATGACGCCGCTCTCCTCGAGCTTGCGGATGCGCTCGTACACCGCCGACGGCGCGATCTGGACCATGCGCGCGATCTCCGCGTTCGACATGCGGGCGTTCGCCTGCAGGAGCGCGAGGATGCGGAGGTTCGTGGCGTCGAGGGCGGGCATCGTTGCGGCCATGGAGACGGTCCATCATCAGGGCGACGGAAGCAGCGACGAACGTTCGTCGGCTTTGGTATATCCAAGACGAACAGACGTACGGCGGTGAAGGGACGATGGATGAGGGATGACGGGCCGAAGGATGACGGGGAGGGTGGAGGGACCCGGGCGACGGGGACGGGCAAGGGGCCCAGGATCGAAGGACGCCGGTCACGACGGCGAACGGAACCAGGCCTCTGGGCAGACCCTTGGCCC
>DATDQL010000103.1:0-4314 GCA_035292305.1 Thermoplasmatota archaeon | reverse complement strand
GTCCCGCCGGAAGAGGACGAGCGCCCAGAGGACGGCGAGCGCGAGGCTCGCGAGCGTGGGAACGAGAAGCGCGCGCATCCAAGGCAGGAACGCGATGCCGCCCGAAAGGGCGATGAGGACGTTCTGAGGGTTCCCGACCGGCGTCGCGAGGCTGCCGACGTTCGCCGCGACGGCCTCGACCGCGAGGTACGGCATCACAGGCAGCCCCATCTCGCGGCACGCGCGCACGAGAACCGGCGTGAGCAGGAGCACGACGGCGTCGTTCAGCGCGATCGCGCTCAGCCCCGCCGTGAGCAGGGCGGTCGCGACCAGGAGCCCTGCGGCGGAGCGCGCGCGGCGAGCGACCGCGGCGGCTGCGACCTCGAACACGTTCGCGAGATCGAGGGCCGCGACGAGCGCCATCATCCCGAACAGGACGGCGAGAACGTGGAGGTCCACGGCGTCCGCGGCCTCGCGCCACCCGACGGCGCCCACCGCGAGCATGGCGAGGCCGCCGCAAAGAGCGATGCCCGGGAGGCCGAACGCGCGGTCGACCGCGCGGCCGGTGCCGAGCCGGCGAAGGAGCGCGAAGCCGACGAACCCTGTTTCCGACCGCTCGTCGAGGCGCCGCCGCGCGCGCTCGACGAACCGCCGGCCGGCGCGCGCGACCATCGGGAACGACAGGAGCACGTAGGTCGCGGCGAATACCGCGACCGCGGGAAAAACCACGCGCGAGGAAACATCGCCGGGGATTCGAGCCTGCCGGTCGACCGTGCCGTTTATGTAGAGCGTGCGCCTTGGGCCCGCGCCCATGCGCTTCACGGCCTGGACCGCGGTGAGCCTCGTCGCCCTCCTTGCGGGCGTCGCCTTCTACCTGACGATGGGTCTCGGGCACGGATCGTGGACGGACGTCGGGGTCTACTCGGTCACCGTCGTGCTCGTCGGGCTCGGCGGCCTCGGCGCGCTCGTGTCGGCCTCGGACCGTTCGGCGCCGCCCCGGGCCTGAGCCGGCGCTGAGGACGGGCCGCGATGGCGCTCGTCGGCCTCGGGATCCTCCTCGCCGCGGCCTTCGTCCCGCCCCTCCTCTACGTCCTGTGGATCCGAGCGCACGAGGAGCATGAGCGTGAGCCGCTCGGACGCGTCCTGCGCGTCTTCGTCGCCGGGGGCGTCGTCGGGGTCGGCCTCGCGATCGTCTTCTCGCTTCTCCTCGACCTGCAGATGCGCCCCGCGTACGAGGCGACGGCGCTCGCGGCGTCGTACGCGACGTTCGCGGCCGTCGCCATCGCGCCGCTCGCGGAGGAGCCCGCGAAGGCGTTGTGCGTCCTCTTCGCGCGCGACCGCCACCCGGAGCCGGAAGACGGCCTGGTCTACGGCGCAGCCGCGGGACTCGGCTTCGCCGCGACCGAGAACCTGTTGTACGAGTCCGTGGCGCTCGCGAGCGGCGGGCTCGGCGCCTACGTCGCGACGAGCGCGATCCGCTCCGTCGCCTCCGCCCTGCTCCACGCGTCGGCCTCCGCGTGGGCGGGGTACGGCCTCCTCGCGTGGCGCACCGGGCATGGCAGCGCCTTCGCGGCCCTCGGGTGGCTCGTCCTCGCCGTCGCCGCGCACGCCGCGTTCAACCTGCTCGCGTCCTTCGGGCTCGCGGTCGCCCTGGCGCTCGCCATCGCGCTCGCCCTCGTCGCGTTCCGCATGGTGCGCCGGCGGGTCCTGCGGCTCGACGCGGTCCGGTCCGCGTGATGGACGCGCGACGTTCCGAAGCCCCCCGCCAGGATCACCCAGAGGAACGGAGGACGGAACGAACGGAGGCCGAGAGGTCCATCTCCGATCCTCCGGGCCTCCGTTCCTCCGTCGGTAGTTGACCACGGAGTCGGCTGCGGGGCAAGGCATCCGTCGAAGACCGGAAGACCGAAAGACCAGCCTTCCAAGGGGTAGGTCTTCCGGTCTTTCGGTCTTCGAGGAATGCCTCGCGACGCATCATCCGTGCCCGGCGTAGTCCGGCGCCACGAAGCGGATGGCCGCCGCATCGCCGGCAGCACCGCCCCCGATGCCTTGATGCCGCTGCGAGGGCGTGCGCGTCCCGTTGCGCACCATCGTCGACTGGGCCGAGAAGCACCGGCCGCGCACCCTCGCCGACATCGTCGGCAACAGGGTCGCCGTCGACCAGCTCCGCGCCTGGGCGGAGGCGTGGAAAGCGGGTCCGCCCGAACAGCGCGGCGTGATCCTTGCGGGACCGCCCGGCACGGGGAAGACGAGCGCTGCGCACGCTCTCGCGCGCGACATGGGCTGGCCCGTCGTCGAGCTCAACGCGAGCGACCAGCGCAACTACGACGCCGTGCGACGCGTCGCGACGCAGGGCGCGCTCCACCGAGGGTTCGATGCGTCGGGCGCGTTCGCGCCCGCGGGGAGGACCCTCGTCATCCTCGACGAGGCCGACAACCTGTTCGGGCAGGAGGACCGCGGCGGCATGAAGGCGATCCAGGAGACGTTGCGGCTCGCGCAGAACCCCGTCATCCTCATCGCGAACGACTACTACGAGCTCACGCGTCGAGGCGGCGCGCTGAAGGAGCTCGCGCTCACGCTGAAATTCACGCGCGTGCGCGCGACGAGCATGCTCCCCGCGCTGCGCCGCGTCGCGACGGCCGAAGGGCTCGAACCCGAACTCGGCGCGCTCGAGGCCGTCGCCGAGCGCGCCGGCGGCGACCTCCGCAGCGCGGTGAACGACCTCGAGGCCGTCGCCATCGGACGCACGCGCGTCACGGTCGCGGACGTCGAGGCGATGGGGCGCCGCGACGTGCGAGGCGACATCTGGACGGCGCTCGGGACCATCTTCTACGGCTCGGACGCGGACGAGGCCCGCAAGAGCACGTGGAACCTCGACGAGGACCCCGAGCACGTGAGCCTCTGGATCGACGAGAACCTCCCGATCCTCTACCAGGACCGCGCGGACCTCGTCGAGGGGTACGACCGCCTCTCCCGCGCGGACGTGTTCCTCGGCCGGGCGAAGCGGCGCCAGCAGTTCCACCTCTGGTCCTACGCCGGGGAGCTCATGACCGCGGGCGTCGCGACCGCGAAACGGACTCGCCCCGTCGGCGGCCGGTTCGTGTTCCCGTCGTGGCTCTCGAAGCAGAGTCGCACGCGCGGACTCCGCGAGTCCCGCGACCGGCTCTCCCGCGCACTGTACCGCGGGCACGACCCGCTGATGCACGTCTCGCTCAAGGTCGCCCGCGAGGAGATGCTCCCGCTCGTCCGGACGATCATGGACAAGGACGAGGAGTTCGCCGCGATGATCGCGCACCGCCTGCGGCTCGACAAGGACGACGTCGCGTGGCTCCTCAACGACAAGGCGAGCTCGAAGCGCGTGAAGCTCATCCTCGATCGCGCCGACGCGATGGGCCCGCGGCCGGAGCCGCCGAGCCCTTTCGGGGGCGTCGAGGACGCGGACGCGGCGGAGGAGGCCGAGGACGAGGCCGCGCTCCCCCCCGAGGACGAGGAGGAGGCGCCGACGCGGACGCCCGCGAAGAAGGGCGCGAAGGCGGCGCCCGCGAAGGCGGACAAGCCCGGGAAGGCCGAGAAGGGGAAGGGCCGGAAGACGCTCTTCGAGTTCTGACGGACGCGGCACATTCGGCGCGCCCTCCGTCATCCTTAGCGCCCTCGGGCGCATCCGTCGCGCGTGCCGTACGGCGTCGTCGCCTGTCCATCCTGCCGAAGAGCGAAGGTCTTCGAGCTCGGGACGCGCACGACCGCGTGCCCGCTCTGCGGCCGCCGCCTCGACACGTCCCGCCTCGTGACCGAGACCGCCGGGACCGTGGAGCAGGCGCAGACGCTCGTCGGCGCCGTGAACGCGCGGCTCGCGGCCGCCACGCCGGCGGAACTCGCCTCGATGACGCCTCCGGACGACGCTCCGGCCCCCGCCTCCGACGCTCTCGTCGCCGTCGTCCGCGCGACGCGCTCCGCGAACGGCGAGACGGCGCGCGCCGACGCCGCGGCCCGCGCGCTCTCGGCGGCGCTCGGGACGTTCACGGCGCCGCAGTGGACCGAGGCTGTCGCGAACGCGCTCGGCGAAGCCGCCGCGACGAAGGCCGAGACGCACCTCCGGCGCATGCTCGCGGCGAACGTCCTCTTCGAGCCGCGACCGGGCGTGTACCGGGCGCTTTGACGCCGAAGGACAAAGGACAGCGGACAAGGGACAAGGCGCGCGGACGGACCCCGATCAGCCCGGCCCCTTCTCCTTCGTCCTTCGTCCTTCCCCTGCCTGGTGTCGGTCGCCCTTCGCCCTCGCGAGGACCGCCGCGCCGAGCGCCGCGAGGACGCCGATCGTCCCCGCTCCCGGAACGG
>DATDQL010000102.1:0-4947 GCA_035292305.1 Thermoplasmatota archaeon | reverse complement strand
CGCGACGGGCGTCGCGGCGGTCCTCGGCGCCGCCTGGTGGACCGCGGCGCACGCCTCCTCGCTCCCGATCCACGTCTCGTACCCGAAGATGCTCGGGCTCGCGCTCGTCGCGCTCGCCCTCGTCGGCGCTTGCGCCGTGCTCCTCCGGCCGTCGACGGGAGGCCTCCTCGCCCTCGGCCTCGTCGCGGTCGCGTGGCCCGTCACGGTGATGGGGTCGTGGAAATGGTACTTCCCGCACCGGACGATGGTGTACCTCGCCGCCGGCGCCGGGATCCTCGCCGCCCCCGCGGTCGAGGCCGCGGTACGCGCGATCGTTGCGATCGCGCGACGCGCGCTTGCAAGGGCCGGCCCCGCGCTCCGCTCGGTCGCGGCGCGTCCCGCCCCGCTCGCCGTCGCGGTCGCGCTCGCGCTCGTCCTCCCGACGGGCGCGGCGATGCACGCGACCACGCCGAACGCCTACGTCTGGGACCGATACTACCCGGACGACGAGTTCCCCGTCCTCGACCGGCTCGCGCATCGGCTCGACGCGGCGGACGGCGACCTCGTCGTGGTCGTCGGGTCGTGGGTCCCGAACGCGTGGCTCAACGCGATGCTCGACGTCGACCGTGCCGCGTTCCGCGACATCGTCTTCCGCGCCGACGACCGCGCGCGCGAGAGCGAGCTCGACGCCGTCGCAAAGGACGGCGGGACCGTCCTCGTCCTCCTCGACACGCCGACGCGCGACCGCGCGGACCGCAAGGGATGGGACCTCGACTTCCTCGACGGTTGGCCGGTCGTCGACGAGGGCGGCGACGCCACCGTGTACCGGAGGCCTCTCTCGTGACGCGAGTCAGCGTCCTCCTGCCCGCGCGCGACGAGGAGCACGGCCTCGCAGCGACGCTTCGCGAGATCCCGTACGCAGCGATGCGGCGCGCGGGGCACGAGCTCGAGGTCGTCGTCGCGGACGGCGCGAGCCGAGACCGGACCCGCGACGTCGCCCTCGCGTGGGGCGCTCGCGTCGTCGCGCAGCCCGGCCGAGGGAAAGGCGACGCCGTGCGGGCCGCGCTCCCGGAGCTCGCGGGCGACGTCGTCGTCATGATGGACGCGGACCGCACGTACCCGGCGGAACGGGTCCCGGATTTCGTGGCGCGCGTCGAGAGCGGCGCCGACCTCGTGCTCGGCAGCCGGTTCCGCGGGCGCATCGAGCCGGGGGCGATGTCGTGGGTGCACCGCCTCGGCAACCACGGCCTGTCCCTCCTGGCGTCCACGCTCCACGCGCGACGCGTGACCGACGTTTGTACCGGCATGTGGGCGTTCCGCCGCGAGCCCGTGCTCGCGCTCGGCCTCGAGAGCTCCGCGTTCGAGATCGAGGCCGAGCTGTTCGCTCGCGCGTGCCGCGCGGGGCTCGTCGTCGCGGAGCTGCCTATCCACTACCGCCCGCGCCTCGGTCGGGCGAAGCTCGGCGGCGTGCGCGACGGGCTCCGCATCGGCTCGAAGCTGCTCGCGCTGCGCGTGTCGCGTCAGCCGCGCGTCGCGACGCCAGCGAGGCGGCGCGTGCCCGGCGCGTGAACGTGGCTTGCTGTCCTTGGCGGGCCAGGCAGACCCGACCACCAAGACGCGAAGGCACCATGACCTCCGGGGCTTGTCCCGGATGCGAGACAGCACCGATCCGTTGGTGCCTTGGTGTCTTGGTGGTTTGGTTCGTCGCCCGAGGCCCCAAAGCAGTTATCCCCGGGAACCGTTCGGGGGCCCGATGTTCGGCAGGTTCCTCCGCGAGGGCAAGCTTCGGCGGATCGAGCGCAAGCTCCGCATCCTCCACGCCCGACAGCGCCTCCTGCGCGAACGCATCGAGAAGGCCCACAAGGCGGCCGACAAGGGCGACCCGACGGCGCGGGAGAAGGCGAAGAAGCTCGAGAGCGACCGCGAGGCGCTCGTCCACGAGGTCAACGACCTCGCGCGCGTCGAGAAGGAGATCAAGGCGGAGCTCGGCCGCTGACGGGTGAACGCCGACGCACCGTCGGCCGTCCCGCAACGGATAAGGACCCCCCGCAGCAGAAAACCTGGGCATGGCATGGTCCGCGGTCGCCCCGACCGTCGAGACCCTTGCAGGTCTCGCCGTCGTCCTCTACCTCGTGTTCCTCGCCGCGCGCTCCCGGCGCGAGGTCGGACACGCGCGGTGCGCGTGCGGCGGAGCCTACGACGCGGCCCTCGACTTCTGCCCGCGCTGCGGCGTGGGGAAGGCACGAAGCTGACGAAGGGCTCGAAGGTCGGTCGGCCCTTGCGGCACGCGTGACCCCACGGGGTTGCGCCCGTTCTCGACCATCCGGCCTTCGTGCGCTTCGTTCCCTTCGTGCCTTCGAAGATCAATCGAAGATCCGCGCGACCATCCACTTCGGGTCGTACGGGATGAGGTCGGCGTAGGCCTGCCCGACGCCGAGGAAGAGCACGGGCTTGCCGACCGCGTGCGCGATGCTGAGCGCGGCGCCGCCCTTCGCGTCGGTGTCGACCTTGGTGAGGACGACGGCGTCGATGCCGACGGCCTTGTCGAACTGCACGGCCTGCTCGACCGCGTCGTTGCCCGCGAGACTGTCGCCGACGAAGACGATCATCGCGGGCTTCGCCACGCGCTTGATCTTCTTCATCTCGTCCATGAGGTTCGTGTTCGTCTGCATGCGCCCCGCTGTGTCGAGGAGCACGACGTCCTTCTTGCGCGCCTTCGCGTGCTCGACGGCGTCGTAGGCGACCGCGGCGGGGTCGCCGCCGGCCTGCGTCTTGATCACGGTGAGGCCGAGGTTGTCGCCGTGCTGGCCGAGCTGCTCGATCGCGCCCGCGCGGAACGTGTCGCCTGCCGCCATCACGCAGGTGATGCCGTTGTCCTTGAGCCGGTGGGCGATGCGGCCGATGACGGTGGTCTTGCCGGTGCCGTTCACGCCGACGAACATGACGACGACGGGCTTCGCCTGCTCGAGGAGCCACGTGTCGAAGTCGACGGTTCCCACGTCGAGCACCTTGAGGATCGCGTGTCGGAGCGCTCTCTCGATCGCCCCCGGGATCTCGTCCGCGCGCTCGACGCGGATGCGCGAAAGCGAGCCCGCGAGATCCTTCAGGATCGCCTCGGCGGTCTTCAGGGCGACGTCGGACTCGAGGAGCGACACCTCGAGGTCGAAGAGGAGGTCGCGGACGCGTTCTGGGTCGATCCCCCGACCCTTCGGGGCGGACGCGGTCGCCTCCGGAGGCGCGGGGGCGACGGATGCGCCCGGCGCGGCGGGAGGTGCCGCGGGCCGGGACGGAGGGGCGGAAGGGCGCGCCGCATCGGGTCGCCCGGGCGCGGGGCGTGGCGGGGTGGCCGTCGCCGGACGCGCGGGCGGGACGGCCGGCGGCGGGGTCGCAGGCGCTGCGGGCCGCGGGGTGGTCGGCGCGGGGGTCCGGGCGGTCGCGTCGACGGGCTTCGCAGCACGCGGGGCGGCGGCCGGGGGCTTCGCGGGCTCGGCGGGCTTCGGAGGGGGCGCCGCGGCGGGCTTCCCGGCGGCCGTCGGGGGCGCCTTCGCCTCGATGACCTCGAACTCGGTCTCGACCTCCTCCTGGACGTCCGTCTTGAACTTCTGGAGCCCGCGCTTCAGCGCGTCGAACATCCCCAAGCCGCTCACCCCTCGAGAGACTGCAGGCTGCGGACGATGCGCGCGTACTCGCCCTGGACGTCGCGCGCCTCGGCGTCGAGCCGCTGGATCGTCGTCTGGAGCACGCCTGCGCGCTCCGCGAGGCGCTTCTGCGCGTCCTGCGGCGAGCCTTCGACGTGCACGCCGGAGCCCACGGCGGAAAGGACGCGGGACGTGTCGACCGCCGCCATCCGCGCGAACGTGCCCGCGCCGAGCGGGACGAGGATCACGTCGCCCTGCTTCGCGACCGCGAGCGCGTCCAGCGCGCGGGAGGCGCGCTCGGCCTCGGCGTGGGACGACGCGAGAAGCTCGCGTTGTTCCTCGTAGAGGGCGAGCTGCTGACGAAGGCTCTCGGCGACCTGGAGGGCGCGGTCGACCTCCTCCTGGGAGGGGCGCTGCGCGTCCTCGGGCGCCGTGGCCGTGCGCCTCAGACCCCCTTCTCGAGGGCGTGACGGACGGCGGGGTCGGTGACCTGGTCGAGCGTGAGGGCGGTGACGCGCGCGATCTTGACGCCGAGGCGCGTCACCCGGTGACGCGAGCCGAGCGTCGAGACGACGCGCTCGCGCGCGGCGCCCTCGTCCGCGGCGGTCGTCTCGACCTTGAACGGCGTGGTGCCGGCGTGGCCGCGGCTCATGCGGAACGTACCCTCGACGCGGAAGGCCTGGACGGACATGGGCGGCGCCGATGGCGAGGACCGTATTTAAGAGTTGGGCGGTGGTTTTCGCTGCGTGGATGCACGCTCGCCGGCGCGGCTCGCGCCCAGGCTGCGGCCCGGCCTCGTCGCGATCGTCCACGTGAACGCGGACCCGGACGCGATCGGGTCCGCCTACGCGCTCGCCCGCGCGTACGGGGGCACCGTCGCGGCACCCGGCGGCGTCGCCGTCGCCGGGCGGCGACTTGCGATGGCCCTCCGCCTCGACGTGGGTGATGCCCTCCCGGACGGCCCGCAGCGGGTCCTCGTCGATGCCGCGTCCGCGGCGCAGTTCCGGCCGTGGGAATCGCAGCTCGCGCCGTTCCTACTCGTGGACCACCACGCCGAAGCAGACCTCGCGGGTGCCGCCGAGGTCGCGTGCGTCGTCCCGCGCTCGTCCTGCGCCGAGGTCGTGCTCGAGGTCCTCGACGCGGCGGGCCGGCCGCCCGATGCGCTCGGGTCGCTCGGCCTCCTCGCCGCGCTCGCGGCGGACACGGGGCGGTTCCGTTTCGCCGACACGCGGACGTTCGAGGCCGCCTCCCGACTCCTGGCCGCGTGCGGGCGGCCGTGGGCTTCGGTCGTCGAGATCATCGAGGGCGACGAGGACGAGGACGCCACGCG
>DATDQL010000101.1:0-5384 GCA_035292305.1 Thermoplasmatota archaeon | reverse complement strand
CCACGATGGCGGCGCTCGGGCACGCGGCCGCGAGCGCGGCTTCCGGGCGAGGCCCTGCGACGACGAGCACCTCGTCCGCCGCGGCCGCGAGCGCGGCGAACGCACGCGCCGCGAGCGGGTGACCTCCGAGGTCGACCAGGGCCTTGCGCCCGCCGAGGCGACGGCCTTCGCCTCCCGCGAGGAGGAGGCCGGACACGGCGAGCGTCACGCTGCCTTCTCCAGGCGCACGAACGCGTTGTAGTCCGGGATGCCGGCCTCAGGGTCGTAACGGCGCGCGAGGAGGACGTTGCCCTCCGGCCAGTACAGTACGACGTGCCGCGGCGGGACGTCCGCGACGCGCACGCGGCCCTCGAAGCGGCCGACGTCGTTCGCGAGCACGACGCGGTCGCCGCCCGCGAGCCCGAGCGCCGCGGCGTCGCGGTCGCTGACGAGCACGTCGTCGCGGCGAGCATCGCCGAGCTGCGGGTCCCGCGTGCGGAACACGATGCTGTTGAACTGCTTGCCGCGACGCGTCGACACCTGGAAGAGCCCCGGCGGCACCAAGTTGGGCGGCACCCGGACCGGCGAGAACCGCGCGCGATGGTCGGGCATCTTGTCGAAGTCCCCATCCCGGCAAAGTTGCGGCCCGCCCCATTGCAACGAGTCGCCTTCCTTCGCGAGCTTGTCGACGCCCGCGTACATCGGCATCGCCTCGACCATCTCGCGGCGGATCGCAGCGGTGTCCGCGTAGTCGAAAGGTCCTGGACCCGCGACCGCGCGCCCGACGAGGGCGGGGATCTCCCACTCGGGCTTCGCTTCCCCGATGCGCGGGCCGGGGATCTCCGGCGTGAAGCGGATGCGGCGCTCGGTCGACGTCGTCGTCCCGCCGGAACGTTGCTCGTACCGGGTCTGGCCCGGGAGGACGAGAACGGCCTCCCCCGCCTCGACGACCGTGCTCGAGTTGAGCAAGATGTCCTGGTGGATGCGGAACCGGACGCGGCGAAGCGCCGATTCCATCGCGCGTGGGTCGGGCATCGTCTCCCGCAGGTTGCCGCCGACGAGGTAGAGCAGGTCCATCTCGCCCGCGAGCACGGCCTCTATCATCTCGCCCGTCATGAGCCCGGGCTCGTGCGGCACAGGACGCCCCCAGAGGGTCTCGAAGCGCTTCGCGCTTGCTGGCGACACGTCGACGCCCCCGGGGAACCGGTGAGGGTCGACGCCGCACTCGCCGCCGCCCTGCACGCCGCTGTGGCCGCGGATCGGCATCAGGCCGCAAAACCTGCGGCCGATCATCCCGCGCGCGAGGCAGAGGTCGACGATGGCCCGGACGTTGTCGACGCCGTTCGCGTGCTGCGTGATGCCCATGCTCCAGACCAGCACCGCGGTCTTCGCGCCCGCGTAGAGGCGCGCGAAGCGTTCCATCTCGGCGCGCGGCAAGCCCGCGGACGCCTCGAGATCCTCCCAGGGCGTCCCGCGGACCTGTGTCTCGAGATCGAGCCAGCCGGTCGTGTGCGCTTCGATGAACGCGCGGTCGATCCCGGCGGGGATCTCGAGGAGGGCCTTGAGCGCGCCGAGCACGAACGCGATATCGCCACCGACCGAGACCTGGAAGAACTCGTCCATGATCGCGGTCCCCCAGAGCGCGCTCGACGGCACGCTCGGGACCCAATACCGCGCGAGCCCGGGCTCCCGCACGGGATTCACCACGACGACCTTCGTCCCGAGTTTCTTCGCCTCGTGGAGGTACTTCATCGTCACCGGCTGGTTGTTCGCGAGGTCGGTGCCGAAGAGGACGACGAGGTCGGTGCCGACGAAGTCCGAGAGGCTGCACGTCGGCGCCCCGTAGCCGATCGTCGACCTCAGGCCGACGACCGACGGCGCGTGGCAGAGGCGTGAGCAGAGGTCCACGTTGTTCGTGCCGTACACGCGCGCGAGCTTCTGCGCGACGTAGTACGTCTCGTTCGTGATCCCGCGGCTCGTGACGAAGAAGCCGCTGCGGTCGGGCGGCGTCCCGCGCATCCACGCGGCCGCGAGCGCGATGGCCTCGTCCCAGGACACGCGTCGGAGCCCGGCGTCGCCGCGCCGCATCACGAGCGGGTACGGGACGCGGCCGAGCGCGCGCAGCTCTTCGTTCGACATGGCGCGCAGACGCGCGCCATCCTCCCACGCGCCCTCTTCCATCGCGCCCATCGTGTTGAGCCGCAGGAGGTTGAGGCGCGTGAGGCACAGGTGCGTCCCCTCCATCACGTCGTCCTTGAGTCCGCGCGGGCCGAGGCTGCAGCCGTCGCACACTCCGTGGCGGAGGATGCGCGTCGCGTACACGGGGTGGTCCTTGTTCTGCCACGCGATGCGGAGCATCTCGCGGTAGTGCCGCGGCTTGTCCTTCTCGAGGAGCCCGAACGGGACGGCACGGCGGAGGCGGTGGCCGAGCGTCTCCTTGCCGGTCAAGCGACCACCCGCTCCGCATGAGCGTACACGTTGAACGCGCCCTCGCGCAGGAACCCGACGAGCGTCACGCCCGCGCGCTCCGCGAGATCGGCAGCGAGGCTCGACGGCGCCCCCACCGCGGCGACGACCGGGATCCCGGAGGCGACGGCCTTCTGCACGACCTCGAACCCCGCGCGCCCGCTCACGACGAGGACGGCCGACGCGAGCGGGAGACGCCCGGCAAGGAGCGCCCATCCGGTGACCTTGTCCACCGCGTTGTGTCGCCCGACGTCCTCCCGCAACGCCAGCAGCGCGCCGTCCGGCGCGAACAGCGCGGCAGCGTGGAGGCCTCCGGTGCGGTCGAACACGGCCTGGTCCTTCCGCATCCGCGCCGGCAGGGCCTCGAGGGCCGACGCCGCGACGCGGAGCGTCGCCGTGACCGGCGCGAAGGCGCGCTCGACGGTCTCGAGGCTCGCCTGGCCGCAGACCCCGCAAGCGCTCGTCGCGTGGAAGGTGCGCTCGGAAGGCGCGCGAACGACGTCCCCTTCGTCCGCCTCGACGTCCGCGATGTTCCCCTTCGGCGCGAACACGGGATCCGCGAGGAGCCGCACGCGCCGCGGCCGCGCCCCCGCGCGCAGCACGCCCTCGTTCGCGAGGAACCCGAGCGCGAGCTCCTCGTCGTCCCCCGGCGTCCGCATCGTAACCACGACGGCCCGACCGTTCAGGCGGATCTCGAGCGGCTCCTCCGCCGCGAGCGCGTCCTCCTCGGCCGCGCCGAGCGCGGAGCCGCGGACGCGGCGCACGATGCGGGCCTCGAACGGACGCACGCGGCCGGGATGCCGGGCGGGCCCCATGAATGAGAGGGCTGATGCGAGGCCGTGTCGGGCCGACCGACCCGATCGGCTGGTCTCGCGGGTCCGTCTTGACGGATCTGTTGCCTCCGAGAACGACGTACCGCGCGGTCCCCACCAACAGCACCAGGACGGACCAGGCGCACCAAGCGCGCGGCCGGGCTGTCGGGCGTGCCCCGGGGCGCGATGGGCCGACGCCGGGGAACACCGCCTTGGTCGCTCCCGTCCCCTTGCCCTGGCCCTCGCCTTGCGCTTGCGCTTGCCCTCGACAAGAAGATGCAGGCACCGGACCCGGGCCCGGGACGACGCGGCCGAAACCGCGCGCCCGAGTCCGGCACCTTGCAGCCCAGGAGGCCCACGCAGGATGCTTGAGCGACGGCGTAGGAACGCCGAACGGTCCGCGCGCGCGGGAAGGCCCGTGCACGGCGGACTAGGTCGCAAGCCCTCGCCGTGCAGCCGGCGGCCGGATGCCATGCAGCGTATCCGGCGGCCGTAGCGTAGCGCTAGGCTACAGCCTCGCGCGGCAGCCCACCGACACCCTTAAGCGGAAGACGGCGATAGGCCGGCCCTGCGCCGCACGGCGGCGCCCACGGGTTCGCTGCCCGGCACGCGCGATGGAACCCGCGCGACACGACCGGAACACCTGGACCGCGTCGTTCAACCTAGCGGGGTGGGGTAGCCAGGAAATCCCGACGGGCTCATAACCCGTAGATCAATGGTTCAAATCCATTCCCCGCTATTCGCAAAGGCCAGCCAATCCCGCGTGGATGCGCGTGTCACGACCGCAAGGGGCCGGCTCTGATGCTCGAAATCTGGGCGAATCGAGAAGTCGGCCGACTCTCGTGTTTTCGCCCGGATCGACGTCTTCGCCGGCGGACTTCGATTGGTGCCCCCCTCAGTCACTTAGCGGGAAGGCGCCCGTGCGGCGGACACGCTCCTTGAAGAGTACCTTCACGTCGGGCTCGAGAATCCTGTTCGTGGGGTACTCGGGAAACACCTTTCTCGCGAGCAACCGGTCCTTCCGACCTCCCACGATGACCTTCGACCAGTGAATTGCTCCGTCTTCTTCGACGGGAAGGGTGATTTCGCGTCTCGGCAGAAAGATCACTCTCGCGAAATCCAGCCCTTGGCGGAGAGCCTCTCGAGGGCCTTCGCGACGACGGAATAGGGGATCCGGCGTTCGACGCTGAATTCAATCGCGTCGATTTCAGGGCTTGCTCGAAGTGCCTCGATTAACGCTCGCTCCGCGGCAGCCACTGCGGCCGTTTCGTCGTGTACACTTCGCGCTTCGATTGCGCGTTCGGCACGTTCCACGCGTCGGCTCAAAGCTTGGACTTGGTCGATGAGGAGGCGAACGTCTTCTGGTACGGATTCCTGCAGAACCCCTCCTCCCCACGGATCGGTCTTCCATTCTCCCGACCGCCCGCCCTTCCATTCGGCCTTTGCCGGGCCGCAATGAAGGCGTTCCTCCGCCCAGGTCCGCCTGGCTTCGCGTGCGGAGCTCATGCCGTATCCCCGGGGACGACGGCTGCAATCAGTTTCTCGAGTACGGCCGCCGAGTCAGTCGTAATCGTAGCGATCCGACCCGTCTCATCCGTAGGAGTTTCGTGGCTGATTGTTACGTGCCCCGATTCGCGCTTGCCTTCCTGCTCGACGTAGAAGCAGATGTGGTGTATCTTCACGCCGCTGAACTTACTCGAAAGTTGCTTGATAAAGTCGCTGTCGAGGAGGTCAACGACCTTCATGTCGTCGACCTGGACCGCGGTCGGACCCCGAACGGCCGGCATCGATGCCCCTTACCCTGGCGTCCGCTTTGAAGGTTGCCATCTCGCGAGGGTGAAGGTACGAAGCGGAACGCCTCCGACGGCGTGACCGAGTTGCGCACGTACTTCACACGTCCACGCCGCCCCGACGCATTTTGAATGAACCCCGCTCGTGGCGAGCGGGCACGTCGGTTGTTTCACCCGTCCGGCACTCCGGTGGGGCGCGGCCAGCCCTTGGCGCCTCCGCCGTCGGCACGGAATATTAGCAAGAACGCAGGTATAGGCTTACGAGCGCATTCCATGGTGCCGCACGAGCGCCGAGGGAGCGCCTGAGGCGGCACCGTTGCGTCGGGGGCGGACGCGC
>DATDQL010000100.1:0-8522 GCA_035292305.1 Thermoplasmatota archaeon | reverse complement strand
CCTCCGACCCTCCGTTCCTCCGGGTGATCCTGGCGGGAGACAACGGAACGGCGAGCGGCGCTCAGAGCAATCCGTCGAGCGTCGCCCTGAGATCGAGCCCGACGTCGCGCGCGCCGCCGAGGCCGTCGATCGCCCCGCGCGCCTTCGCGTGCGCGCCTCCGGAGGAGCCGTCGCCGAACGAGTGCATGATCCCGGCGAGGGAGTCCTTCACGGCGATGCCGACGTCCGCGAGGCTCGTCCCCGCCGACGCAGCGGCGGAAGCCGCGCCCTCGGCGGCCGCGGACACCGCGTCCTTCGCGGCGCCGACGGTCGAGGCGACGGCGTCGCCGGCGGACGTCGCGGCCTCCGCGGTGCCCCCGCCGACCGCGCCGAGGCGGGCCTTCAGGTCGATGCCGACGTCGGCCGTGACGTCGATGGTCGCATCGACCTTGGCCTTGATCTGCGCGAGGAGCGTCGCGATCTCGGCCTCGAGACCCTCCTTCGCGCCCCCGGCGCCGCCCGCCGCGCGGACAGCGCCGCCAACGAGCGCGTCCTTCGCGCGGAGGGCGAAGGCGATGCAGGCGGCGACGACGCGCTCGGCCTGGGAGGGGCCCTGCGCGGGGTCGTCCTTCGACTCCTGCGCCGCGTCCGCCGCGGTCTCGACGAACGCCTCGGCGCCTGCGCGGATCTCCTCGTTCGCGTCGGGGTCCTCGCTCGCCGTGGCGTTCTCGTGCTCGTGGGTCTCGTTCGCCTCCGCGCTCTCGTTCGCGGGGTCCGCCTGGTCGGCGGCCGCGTCGGGGCAGAGGTCGAGGGTCTCGGGGACCGCGCGGGCAGGGGACGCGCACAGCAGCGCGACGGGGTCGGGGATGCCGTCCTCGCCCGTGTCGGTCGCCGCCTCCGCGTCGAGCTCGACATCGTGGGAGGCCGTGAGGGGGAGCGTGTCCTCGGCCGCCACGGAGGTGTGGGCGTCGAGGGAGGCGCCGACGAGCGGGCCGCCCGCGCTCGCGGTGGGGAGGCCGAGGGCGAGCGCGAGGACGGCGGCGGCGAGGGCACGCATGGCCCGGACTCGGGGGCGGGGGGGATATCCTCGTTGGATGGACGATTTGAACGTGCTGCGCCGGGCGCGAGGCTGGGGCGTGGCGACCGACGGTACACGTGTACGTACACCTGTACCGACGAAAGGAGTGCACATGTACGTACACGTGCACCCGCGGCGCCGCCCGCGAGGGTGACGGCTGGCGCTCGCCCGCGACGGCGCCGCCGTCACGCGTCGCTCGACAGCACGTGCAGCAGGTAGTCCCGCTGCTCGGGCGTCGGCTGCGCTTCCGCGAGGCGCTCGAGCTGAGCCTTGTCGACGAACCCCATGCGGTACGCGACTTCCTCCAGGCACGCGACCTTGAGGCCCTGTCGGTTCTCGATCGTCTGGATGAAGTTCGCGGCCTCGAGGAGCGACCGGTGCGTGCCCGTGTCGAGCCACGCGGCGCCGCGCGAGAGCTTGACGAGCCGGAGCTTCCCGCGCGCGAGGTATTCTCGGTTCACGTCCGTGATCTCGAGCTCGCCGCGCGCGGACGGCTTGAGGTCGGCGGCGATGTCGAGCACGTGGTTGTCGTAGAAGTAGAGGCCCGTGATGGCCCAGTTCGACCGCGGCGCCTTCGGCTTCTCCTCGATCCCGACGACGCGTCCGTCCTCGTCGAACTCTGCGACGCCGTAACGTTCGGGATCCTTCACCCGGTACCCGAACACCGTCGCGCCCTCGCCCGCGCCCGCGGCCTCCTGGAGCATCGCGGCGAGACCGTGGGAGAAGAAGATGTTGTCCCCGAGCACGAGCGCGACGCGGTCCCGGCCGACGAACTCGCGGCCGATGACGAACGCCTGGGCCAACCCTCCGGGCCGAGGTTGCTCCGCGTACGAAAGGCGGAGGCCGAGCTCGGCGCCGTCGCCGAGGAGCTTGCGGTAGGCGGGAAGG
This sequence comes from Thermoplasmatota archaeon, assembly GCA_035292305.1. Lineage (GTDB taxonomy): Archaea > Thermoplasmatota > SW-10-69-26 > JACQPN01 > JAJPHT01 > DATDQL01. The sequence continues at coordinate 6,577 of DATDQL010000100.1, read as the reverse complement.
TCGTGCGGCGTGCTGATGACGAGGACGTCCCGGATGCCCGCGAGCATCAGGGTCGAGAGCGGGTAGAAGACCATCGGCTTGTCGTACACGGGAAGGAGCTGCTTGCTCACGACGCGGGTGACGGGGTGCAGCCGCGTGCCCGCGCCGCCGGCGAGGAGGATGCCCTTCATCGCCCTGTCTCCCCGCTCATTCCCGCATCCCTTCCTTAGCCGCGCTCTCCGTCCTCTCGCGCTCTGCGTAGTCGCCGAGGCACGCCTCGAGCGTCAGGGGGACGAACCAGTCGGGGAGGTCCTGCGGCATGCGCGTGTCCGCGGCACGAGGCGCCTTCCACGCCACGTCCTTCATGCTCCCGCGGCGGACGGCGCCGGGAACGCCGAACGCGCGCTGCGCGGCGTTCGCGAGCTCCCAGCGCGAGACTCCGCGGCTGTTCGCGACGTGGAAGGTGCCCGTGACGGCGCGCTCCGCGGCCTCCGCGATGAACCGCGCCGCTTCGAGCGAGTACGTCGGGCACGAGAACATGTCGCCCGCGACGGTGGCCTCGCCTTTCGTGCGGAGCTCGCCGAGGACCCAGCGCACGAAGTCGCGCCGAAGGGGGTGCGGGCCGAACGTCGTCGAGCAGCGCACCACGAGGGCGTCCTTCTTGGCCTTCAGGACCGCGCGCTCGCCTTCGAGCTTCGTCTTCGCGTACACGCCGAGGGGCTGCAGCACGTAGTCCGTGGAGACGTGCACGAGCCGCGCGCCCGCGGCCGCCGCCGCGCGCGCGACCTCGCCCGCCGCGTCGGCGTTCACTCGCCTCGCCTCGTCGGCCTTGTCCTCGCAGCCGTCGACGTCCGTCATCGCCATCGTGTTGACGACGAGGTCCGCGCCGGCGAACGCGTCCTCCGACACGGGGTCGCGGAGGTCGAGGTTGAAGCGCGACATCGGGCGGATCCAGTGGCCGCCGTCCGCGAGCGCCCGCGTGACGGGCAGCCCGAGGAGTCCGTCACCCAAGACGACCGCTCGCATGGAACCACTCCACAGTACGGCGGATGCCCTCGCCGAGGGACGTTCGCGGGCGCCAGCCGAGCTCGCCCTCGAGCTTGGACGCGTCGATCCTGTACTCGCGGTCGTGCCCGGGCCGGTCCGCGACGTGCTCGACACGCGGCGGGACGCCGAGGGCTTCGGCGATGAGGCGCACCATCTCCAGGTTCTCCGTGGTCCGGCCGGTCCCGATGTTCCACACGCCGCCCCGGCCGGAGGCGAGCACGAGGTCGATGGCCTCGTTGTGGTCGTCGACGTGGAGCCAGTCGCGCTTCTGACGACCGTCGCCGTAGAGCGGGACGGCTTCGCCGCGCGTGAGGCACCCGATGACCTTGGGAACGAGCTTCGACGCGTCCTGGCGCGGCCCGTAGTTGTTCGAGCAGCGCGTCACTACGATGTCGAGACCGTGCGTCTGCTCGTAGGCGAAGGCGAGGTGTTCCGCGCCGGCCTTGGTCGCGCTGTAGGGGTTGCGGGGCCGCACGGGGGCGTCCTCCGTGAACGCGCGGCCCTCGACGACCTCGCCGTAGACCTCGTCGGTGCTCACGAGGAGGAATCGGATGTCGGGGTCGGCGCGACGCACGGCTTCGAGGAGGACCTGCGTGCCGACCACGTTCGAGCGCACGAACGCGCCGGCGTCCTCGATGCTCTGGTCGACGTGCGAGAGCGCCGCGAAGTGCACGATCGCGTCCGTGCGCTCGACGACCGGTCGGACCGCCGTCGCGTCGGCGACGTCGCCGCGGACGAACCGGAACCGCGGGTGCTCTTCGAGCTCCTTGACGTTCGCCGCATCGCTCCCGGCGACGAGCGCGTCGATCGCGACGACATCGTGGCCGTCGCGCAGCGCGCGGAGCGCGTAGTTGGAGCCGATGAACCCGGCCGCGCCCGTCACGAGGAGCCGCATGCGCGGGCGCGGGACACGCCGAGCCGTTGATAAGGGTTATGAAGAGGGGCGCGCGTCGCGGCGCCGTGGCGCGGGTCGGCGTCGTCGTCCTCTCCTTCGAACGGAAGGACCTCACGCTCGCCTGCCTCCGCTCGCTCCTCGCGACGCGGCTTCGCGACGCGCGCGTGCTCGTCGTGGACAACGCGTCCACGGACGGCGCTGTCGAGGCCGTCCGCGCGGCGTTCCCCTCCGTCGAGGTCGTCCAGAACGCGCGCAACCTCGGCTTCGGCGGGGGAATGAACGTAGGCGCGCGTCGCCACGTCGAGGCCGGCTGCGACCACGTCCTCCTGCTGAACAACGACACCGCGTTCCCGGACGCGGACTTCCTCGCGAAGCTCGTTGCCGCCCTGGAGGCGGACCCGAAGGTGGCGCTCGCCGGTCCGCGCGTCGTGTCGCTCGAGACGGGCCGCACCGTGTTCGGAGGCCCGAGCAAGGACCGCTACGGAACGTTGCCGCTCTTCGGCGCCGCGATCCTCGCGCGCGGCGACTGGCTGCGCGCGCACGGGCTGTTCGACCCCGCGTTCTTCCTCTACTTCGAGGATCGCGACCTCTTCCGGCGCGTCGAGGCCGCGGGCCGCAGCGTCCACTACGTCGACGACGCCGTGGTCGCGCACAGCGAGCGGTCCCCGTCCTCGGGCGGGCACCTCTCCGCGACGAAGCTGCACCACTGGAACCGGAGCTTCGTCCTCTACGCGCGACGGCACCTCACCCCGGCCGAGGCGGCGCGCGCCCTCGCGGCGGACCGCCTGCGCGTGCTCCCGTGGCAGACGAAGGAAATCATCCGCGCGCGCGACGCAGCAGCCTGGCGCGGCTACTGGAGCGGCTACGTCGAGGGCTGGAAGGCGGCGCGGAGGGTGGGATGAGCGACCGCATCCGGACCGTGCAGATGCCGCTGCCGACCGTGTGGCAGCGTCGGCAGGTGGCAGCGCTCGCGCGCCACGGCGTCGACGTCCGCTACGTCGAAGGGTTCTACGCCACGTCGTACCTGCCCTGGTTCCAGCTCCCGCGCGAGGTCCTGCGCGGGTACGACCTCCTCCACGTCCACTGGATCCCGTTCTGGAGCAAGGCGGTCCTGCGCGCGTTCCTCGCCGCCGTGCCGCGCTCGCGGCCGCTCGTCTGGCAGTTCCACAACCTATGGCCCCACCGGCCGCAGTTCGGCACGGAGGAGACCGACATCGCCTGGACGCGTCGGTGCTGGGACCGCGCGGACGCGCGGCTCGTGCACAGCGAGGCGAACGTGCGCGACTTCGCGGCGCTCGGGATGACGGGCGCGCGGGTCCTCCCGCTCGGCAACCTCCACGGCGAGTTCCCCGCGCAGGTCGATCGGGCCGAGGCGCGCCGACGTCTCGGGCTCCCGCCCGACGCGACGATCGTCGGCTTCTTCGGCCCGACGGGGCCGTACAAGGGGGCCGCGACCTTCGTCGAGGCGCTGGAGCGCGCCCCCGACGTCCACGGCCTCGTGTTCGGGCATTGCCCGGACCCGCTCCTCGCGGCTGAGCTGCGCGCGGCCGGCGCGCGCTTCGGGGACCGCTTGCGCGTCGACCTGCGTCGCATCGCCAACGACGAGCTGCAGAACCACTTCCGCGCGTGCGACCTCGTCGCGCTTCCTTACGAGCGCATCACGACGAGCGGGAGCGTCTTCTTCCCCGCGGCCTTCGGCGTCCCGGTCGTCGGGAGCCCGCTCGGGAACATCCCGGACGTCGTGCGCGACGGCGAGACCGGATACCTCGCGTGGGGCGTGGACGGCTTCGCGCGCGTCTTCCGCGAGACCGCGGGCCGGCGTGAGGACCTCGCGGCGATGGGGCGGAAGTTCCACGAGGACGTGGGCGAGCGGTTCGACTGGGACCCGATCGCGAAGGCGACGGTCGAGGTGTACCGCGAGCTGCTCGACCGCGCGTGAGGGCCGAGCCGCGGGACGGGATACGGTCTCGCGAGAACGCTGATGGCGACCCTCGGACTCCTGCGGCCGGGGAGGCTCGCAGTTGCTCCGCTCGGTCGTCTTCGTCAGCACCCTCGTTCTTCTTCCGGCCCTTGGAGCCGCGGATTCCGGCGAATACGCGGAACCCGGAGGGGTCCCGCTCGGGTCCGACCTCGGGCCGTCGATCGCCGCTGCGGGTCCGCCGCTCGGGGTGAACCTGCTCTCGAACGCGGGGTTCGAGCGGGACAACGACCTCGACGGCATCCCGGACGGCTGGCAGCACTTCGGTTCGACGTCCGCCGCCGCCGTCCGCTCGCCGGCTGACCTCAACGAGGGCCGGTTCTCGGCGCAGTTCACCGACGTCTCGACGTCCGCCGCGCTCGGACTGATGTCCGAGCACGTCTTCGTTGGGCCCGGATGGCGCTTCAACGCGTCGCTCTGGGTCAAGAACGCCGTCGGCAGCGTCCACCTCCGGGTCGAGATGTTCGACGGCGCCGGAAACTTCCACTCAGTCATCTTCAACGACGAGACGGGCGCCCTCGACTGGGAGCAGCTCACGGTCGCGGTGACGGTCCCTTCAGGCGTCGCGACCGCGCGCGTCGCGGCGTACAGCGCGACGTCGTCGATCACGGCCGGGTTCGCGGATGAGGCCGCGCTCGTCGTGAGCTACGTCCCGCCTCCGCCGGCCTGCTCGGATGGGCTCGACAACGACGGCGACGGCCTCGTCGACTCCCCGGCCGATCCGGGTTGCGCTTCCGCTACCGACGCGAACGAGTCCAACCCTGCGGCCTGCGCGGACGGGCTGGACAACGACGGCGACGGCCTCGTCGACTATCCCGCCGACCCGGGCTGCGGATCTGCGGCCGACAGCGACGAGTACAACGCGCCACCCACGCCGGCCAACCTCCTCGTCGACGCGGGGTTCGAGGCGCGAAGCACCGCGTGGTTGGCGTCGTGCGCGGGCGGCACCGCGAGCTACGTGTCGTCCCCGGTCCGCACGGGCACAACGTCCGTCCGGCTCGTCGACACCTCCTCGTCGGCGCCCTGCGGCGCCTTCCAGGACGTGACGCAAGGCATCGCTGCGTCGGCGCCGTACACGATCTCCGCCTGGGTCAAGGTCGACAGCGGCGTCCCGAGCCTGCGGATCGAGTACCGCGGGAGCGGCGGGAACGAGATCGGCCTCGCGTTCATCGAGGCCGAGCCCTCCTCGGGCTTCGTCCACCTGCAGAAGACGGTGACGACGCCCGCCGGCACCGCGTCCGTCACGATCCGGATGTACTCGCCGACCGCGAGCACGGGAACGTCGTACTGGGACGACCTCGGCCTCGCCGCGGGCTCCGCGCCGGCCACGTGACGAAGCTCGAAAGGGTCAAGTGCCCGGACCCGCGTGGCCGCTCCATGGCACGGGCCCGCACCGCGCTCGTCACCGGCGTCACAGGCCAGGACGGCGCCTACCTCGCGCGGTTCCTCCTCGACAAGGGCTACGCGGTCCACGGAGGGTTCCGCCGCGCCTCCGCGCTCAACCTCTGGCGCCTCGACGAGCTCGCCATCACGGACCGCGTGCGCCTCGAGCCGTTCGACCTCCTGGATGCGGGCAACATGGCGCGCGTCCTCCGCCGAGTGCGGCCGGACGAGGTCTACAACCTCGCGGCTCAGTCGTTCGTGCAGACGAGCTTCGAGCAGCCCGTCGTGACCGGCGACATCACGGGCCTCGGCGTCGCGCGCCTCCTCGACGCGTTGCGCGAGAACCTTCCCGAGGCGCGGTTCTACCAGGCCTCATCGAGCGAGATGTACGGCAAGGTCCGCGTCGAGCCCCAGGACGAGGCGACGTCGTTCCACCCGCGCTCGCCGTACGGGAGCGCGAAGGCGTTCGGCCACCATTCGACGGTGAACTACCGCGAGTCGTTCGGCATGCACGCGTCGAGCGGCATCCTGTTCAACCACGAATCGCCGCTGCGTGGCGTCGAGTTCGTGACGCGCAAGATCAGCCTCGCCGTCGCGCGCATCCACCACGGCCTGCAGAAGAAGGTCTCGCTCGGCAACCTCGACGCGCAGCGCGACTGGGGGTTCGCGCCCGAATACGTCGAGGCGATGTGGAGCATGCTCCAGCAGGACCGCGCGGACGACTACGTCGTCGCGACGGGCGAGATGCGGAGCGTGCGCGACTTCTGCGAGGCCGCGTTCGCCGCCGTCGGCCTCGATTGGCAGGGTCATGTCGAGACGGACGCCGCGAACCTCCGCCCCGCGGAGGTGGACCGCCTCGTCGGCGACGCGTCGAAGGCGAAGCGCGTCCTCGGGTGGACGCCTCGGACGTCGTTCCAGGAACTCGTGCGTCTGATGGTCGAGGCGGACGTCAAGCGCGTCGCGCGCGAGCGACGGTGAGCCGTGCGCGTCCTCGTCACCGGCGCCAAGGGCTTCGTCGGCCCCCACCTCGTGCGCCACCTCGCGGGGCTCGGAGACGAGGTCGTGGCCGCCGGGCCCGACGACCTCGACGTCGCCGATCCGTCCTCGTGCCGCAAGGTCGTCGCGAGCGCCGCGCCGGATGTCGTCTACCACCTCGCGGGCGTCAGCCACGTCGAGGGCGCGGCGGAGGAGACGTACCGCGTGAACGCTCTCGGGACCTCGCACCTGCTCGATGCCCTCCACAGCGAGGCCCCGCGCGCGAGGGTCGTCCTCGCCTCGTCCGCCTACGTGTACGG
>DATDQL010000099.1:0-5030 GCA_035292305.1 Thermoplasmatota archaeon | reverse complement strand
GTCGTGATCACCGCCGCGAACCTCGTGCTGGAAAGGCGCCTGCCGAAGATCGAGCCGATGCACACGCTCGTGACGGAGCCGATCGGTCGCGCGATCGTCGAGACCCGCCGCGCGGGCGAACGCTACCCTTGGGCGCCCGTGCTCTTCATCGTAAGCCTCGTCGTGTGCGCCGTCGCGACGAAAGCGCTCGGGTTGCCGCTTGCGTACGCGTTCGCCGCGTACGGGATCCTCGGAGTCGGCGACGCCGCGAGCGCGCTCATCGGCATCGCGTACGGCAAGCGCAAGCTGCCGTGGAACCGGCGCAAGACGATCGAGGGCACGACGGCCGGCCTCGCGGGCGGCTTCGCGTCCGCCGTCCTCTTCGCCGCGGCCGACTACGCGTTCCGCGGCGACGTGTTGCCCGCGGCGTTCCTCGCGGTCGCGCTCGCAGGCGCGGTCGTCGGCGCCGCGCTCGAGACTCTTCCGGGGGTGCAGGACAATCTCGTCGTGCCGATGGGCAGCTGGGCTGTCATGGTGGGGCTCGGGGTCGCGCTGGGAGTCCTGTAGAAGCCGGCGACGTAGGTGGGGCTGCCCTAGAAAGGTATAGGAAAGCCCCCCGCCTTCGCCGCGCCGATGGCGGGACCGGGGACCACGCTCGTCACCGCGCTGTGGTTCCTCCTGCCCGCCTACCTGGCGAACATGGCGCCCGTCTTCGTCGGCGGCGGCGCGCCCATGGACGGCGGCCGCGTCTGGCGGGATGGCCGCCGCATCCTCGGCGCCGGGAAGACGTGGCGCGGTTTCCTCCTCGCGCCGCCGGTCGCTGCGCTGCTCTACACCGGGCTCGAGGCCCTCGCTCGCGCCGGATGGCTTCCTTTTCCGCCTCTCGCGGCGACGCCCGCGTGGACGTTCGCCTTCGCGCTCGCACTCGGCTACGGGGCGCTCTTCGGCGACGCGATGGAGAGCTTCTTCAAGCGTCGTCTCGGGAAGGAGCGCGGAGCGCGTTGGCTCGGCTTCGACCAGCTCGACTTCGTCCTCGGGGCATGGATCCTCGCGATCCTCGTCTCGACCGTCGTCGCCCCGGTCTACGGAGGCGTGTGGTTCGTCGCCGCGTTCACCCCCGTCATCCTCCTCGTCCAGCTCCTCGCGACGCCGGCGCTGCACCTCATCGTGAACTGGATCGGGTTCAAGATCGGAAAGAAGGACGTGCCATGGTAGAGGAACGCGAGGTCGTCGACGCGCTCGTCGCGTGCGGCGCGGTGCGCTTCGGATCGTTCACGCTCGCCTCCGGAGCGAAGTCGGACTACTACGTCGACATCAAGAAGGCGTCCACCCGCGCGGACACGCTCGCGCTCCTCGGCCGTCACATCGCGCGGCACGCGAAGCGATACGATCGAGTCGCCGGCATGGAGCTCGGCGCCGTTCCGCTCGTCGTCGCCGCGGCGCTCGCCGCGGAGAAGCCGCTCCTCATCGTGCGGAAGCAGGCGAAGGCGCACGGCGTCGAAGGCCGGATCATCGGCGACTACGCGCCGGGCGAGCGCGTCCTCGTCGTCGAGGACGTCACGACGACCGGCTCCTCGTCGGTCGAGGCGATCCGCGTGCTCCGCACGGCCGGCCTCGTCGTCGACACGTGCGTCACCGTCGTCGACCGCGAATCCGGCGCCGAGAAAGCGTTCGAGCAGGAGAACGTCGTGCTTGTCGCGCTCGCGCGCGCCCGCGACCTCATGGTCGCGAAGGGCGCGGACGGCGCCTCCCGGGAGGCGGACCGATGACCCGCGTCCTCGTCGTGGGTGGCGGCGCGCGCGAGCACGCGATGGCTGCCGCCGCGAAGCGAGCCGGCGCCGACGTCTACGCGATCCTCAAGAACCGCAACCCCGGCATCGCGCGCCTCGCGGTCGAGACCCGCTACGCGGCCGAAGCGGACGCCGCCGCCGTCGCGGAGCAGGCGAAGCGCTGGAGCTGCGACCTCGCGCTCGTCGGGCCCGAAGCGCCCCTCGCGGCCGGGGTCGCGGACTCGCTCGGCTCCGTCGGCGTCCCGTGCGCGGCGCCCACGCGGGCGGCCGCGGAGATCGAGTCGAGCAAGGCGTTCATGCGCGCGCTCCTCGCGCGGCACGCCGTCCCCGGAAGGCTGGAGTACGGTCTCTTCACCGACACGAGGGGGCTGCGCGAGTACATCGACGACCTTCGCCAGGTGGCGATCAAGCCCGTTGGTCTGACGGGCGGGAAGGGCGTCAAGGTCACGGGCGATCACTTGGCCGACGCGCGCGAGGCCTACTCGTACGCGAAGGAGATCCTCGACACGAAGCTCGGGGGTCCGGCCGTGCTCGTCGAGGAGCTCGCGATCGGCGAGGAGTTCACCGTCATGGCGTTCTGCGACGGCGAGCGCATCGTGGCGATGCCCGCGATCCAGGACCACAAGCGCGCGTGGGACGGCGACAAGGGCCCGAACACCGGAGGCATGGGCTCGTACAGCGACGCCGATGGCCTGCTCCCGTTCCTCCCGAAAGCGGACTACGACACGGCGGCCGACATCGTGCGTCGCATCGTCGCCGCGCTCAAGAAGGACGGCCGGCCCTACGTCGGCCCCATCTACGGGCAGTTCATGCTGAGCGCCGAAGGGCCGCGCGTCATCGAGATCAACGCGCGCTTCGGCGATCCCGAGGCCATGAACGCGCTCACGCTCCTCGAGAGCGACTACGTCGAGGTCTGCCGCGCGATGGCCGAGGGTCGCCTGTCCGCGTCCGTTCGCTGGCGCCCGGAGGCGACCGTCTGCAAGTACGTCGTGCCGAAAGGCTACGGCTCCACGCCCGTTCCGCCCGCGCCCCTTCATGTCGACGAGACCGCCGTGCGTCACGCGGGAGCCGAGGCCTACTACGCCGCCGTGAACGAGGAAGCCGGCGTCATCCGGACCACGACGAGCCGCGCGATCGGCGTCGTCGCGCGCGGAGCGACGCTCGAGGAAGCCGACGGCCGGGTCGAGGCCGCTCTCAAGCACGTCCGCGGCGACGCGGTCTACGTCCGTCATGACATCGGAAGCCGCGCGCTCGTCGAGCGCCGCGTCGAACACATGCGCCGGCTCGGGCGATCCCGATGACCAGCCTCGAAGAGCCCGTGCACCTCTACGCGATCGGCACCGCGGGCAGCGGGAAGACGCGATTCGCGTCCGCGTTCCAGCGCTACCTCACGCAAGGAGGCCACGGCAGCGTCGTCGTCAACCTCGACCCCGGCGCGGAGCAACTCCCGTACGCGCCCGACGTCGACATCCGCGACTGGATCGTCCTCGGCGACGTCATGGACAAGTACCAACTCGGCCCGAACGGCGCGCAGGTCGTCGCAGCCGACCTCCTCGCGCTGCGCGCCGAAGAGATCCGCGAAGCCATCGAGTCGTTCCGGACCGACTACGTGATCTTCGACACGCCCGGCCAGACCGAGCTCTTCGTGTTCCGCGAGAGCGGCCGCGCCCTCCTCGACGCGATCGGACGCGAACGCGCGATGGTCGCGTTCCTCGTCGACCCGTTCCTCGCGAAGCACCCGAGCTCTTTCGTCGCCCAACTCATGCTCTCCGCGACGGTGAACTTCCGGTTCGGCCTCCCGACGGCGAACGTGCTCACGAAGACGGACCTCATCCCGGAGGCCGACGCGGAGAAGCTCCTGAGGTGGGCCGCGGAGCCCGACGAGCTCATGACCGCGCTCCTCGAGGAACGACCCGACCTTTACGTGCAGCTCACGACCGACCTCGCGAAGGTCCTCGAAGGCATGAGCGGGGGCGTCCGCATGATCGGCGCGAGCTCCGAGACCCTCGAAGGGATGGAAGACGTGTACGCGCACGCGCAGAACATCGTCCTCGGCGGCGAAGACCTCGAGACGGGGACGCGCGGGGATTGAGCCGCGAGGGCGCGACCTCGCTCTCGACGTGTCAGGTCGGACCGCAGCGTTCTTCAGCGTGGGGGAAGGTTCGAGCCGTACTGCGGACGTAGCCAAGCTCGGCCGAAGGCGCCGGTCTTGAAAACCGGTGAGCTCCTGCTCTCGCAGGTTCGAATCCTGCCGTCCGCGTGAATGTGGGTGGGATGAGCGTCGGGCCGCAAGCCGCCACGTGCCCGTCCTCTCGCCCGACCCTGTCGGCCGCTCGTGAGGAAGGCTGCGGTGCGGCGCAGCGGCCGCGTCTCCGGAGGTCGCAGTCACCTCGGGAGGACGTTCATGCCCGTTTTCGGGAATTCCCGCCAGGACCGCCCGCGCCGCGCTTCCGTGCCGGGCGGGCATCCCTGCCCGCGCTGCCCTTCCGGCCCGGGCGCTAAGGCACGCCCGCGCATCGCGGGCGTCCCGCGCCCCCGACAACGTCATGCCTCCCGTTCGCGTTCGCATCCGCGTGACGCTGCCGGGCCTCAAGCTCGACCGCACCGTGGGCCCCGGCCGCTACCCGCTTCCGGACGTGGTGCAGGGTCTCGAGTCGTCGCCGCCTCTCGCGCACGTGTTCGGCGGCGCGTCGGCGCTCCACGTGATGCTGCCGAAGGTGCAGCTGCGGATCGTCGACACGTGGGGGTACATGTGGGTCGACGACGAGTCGGGGACGCTCTGCAGCGCGCTCGCGTACTGGCGCGAGGGGGAGGAGCTGCACCTCTATCTGGATCTCGTGCACGAGCTCGTGCACGTGAAGCAGTTCCACGAGGGGAAGGACCTGTTCGACCACCGGTTCAAGTACGTGGCGCGGCCGACGGAGGTCGAGGCGTACCGCGTGGCGGTGGAGGAGGCGCGTCGGCTCGGGATGTCGGACGCGGAACTCGTGGACTTCCTGTACGTGGAGTGGATCAACCGGCGGGACCACCTCGAGCTGTGCGCGGCGTGCGGCGTGAAGGTGCCTGACGGGCACAAGGGCGGTCGGTTGAAGCCCGAGGCGTAGTCGCGCCTCGAGGCGACGGCGCCCGCGGGGGTCGCTGCGCGTCGGTGCCCGGGCGAGCCGTGAGAGGGCGGCCTGCCGCGGCCGCCCTCGCCCCGCTTCCGACGACCTTATAGCCCGGGCGCGCTGACCGGACGCGGATGCAGGCAGGCGCCCCCTT
>DATDQL010000098.1:0-5209 GCA_035292305.1 Thermoplasmatota archaeon | reverse complement strand
GTCCCACCACAACGTGCTCGGGTACTCGGGCACGCAGGGGAACTACGTGTGGGTCCACGACAACCTGTTCGAGGACAACGCGATCGGCCTCGTCTCGGACTCGGAGACGGACCACCCGAACTACCCGCAGCGGGGGTCCGTCCTCGAGCGCAACGTCTTCGCGGACAACGACTTCGACGTCTACGACGGCGACTGCTCGGACGGCTGGTGCTCGGACGTCGCCCCCGAAGCGATCGAGGGCGTGGTGTTCCCCGTCGGCACGGGCGTGTTCTTCCCCGGCAACAACGACAACACGTTGGAGGACAACGTGTTCGTGCGCAACCCGCGCGCGGCGGTGTGGCTCGCGAGCGGCCAAGGCGTCGTCATCGGACCCACGAGCGACCCCGCGGCCCCGCCGTTCGTGTCGAGCGGCAACCGGTTCCTCGGGAACTCGCTCGTCGACAACGGCGTGGACTTCATGTGGGACGGTCTCGGGGTCGGCAACTGCTGGGAGGGCAACGAGCGCTCCGACGACGCGGAGCCGACGACGGACGGCGCGATCCTTCCCCCCTGCTCGGTCGCGGGAGCCGACCTCCCGGCGACGGCGAGCGCGCCGAACCCCGGCAACGCCGCCGCGCAGGCCGGTCTCCTCATCGTCGAAGGCCCGGACGGCTCGCGCCCCGCGTGCCACTACACCGGGACGACGCCGTGCGGCGGCGACCACGACGTCGCGACGTGGCCGACCGTCGCGCGCAACCGCGCCGCGGGGTACGTGCCGCCGCCGACGCCGCCGTCGTGCGGCCCGAGCGACGACGCGACCTGCTGGAGCTAGGGGCTTTCGCAGAGTCGGTAGTTGGCCAAGCCCTGGCGGGCGCGGCCAATGCGTGGCCCGGTCGTTCGCGGCAGCTCATTCGTCGAAGACCGGAAGACGGGAAGACCAACTCCTTGGAAGTCAGGTCTTTCGGTCTTCCGGTCTTCGACGAATGCCTGCTCGCACCCGACATCGTGGCCAAGTACCGAGAGTGGGACGACGCCGAAAGCGAAGGGTTGAGGAGCAAGCGTCCGCTCGGGTCCTGCCCATGGCGAGTCCCCGCCCCGTCCGGCTCCTGCTCGTCGCGCTGAGCGTGCTCGCCGCGGGGTGCCTCGGAGGCCGGGACACGCCACCCGCCCCCGGCGGCCCCGACGACGAGACGCCGTACCCCGCCGGGGACTCGACGCCGCCCCCACCGACCGTCGTCCCCGAGCCTCCGCCGACGCTCACGCCGACGGATCAGGTGCAGCTGCGGGTCCTCGGCGTGGTCGCGGGACCGGGGAACGGCACACGATGCGGCGCGGCCGCCGCGTGGTGTCACGTTGTCGACGTCGAGCTGCGCAACCTCGCGGGACGCACGATCGCGGCGGATCCGCAGGACTGGCGCGGCCGCTTTGCGCCGCGGACCGGCGACGTGCCCGTCGACGTCGTCGGCGGCAACGTGTCCGACGGCGCGACGGGCGCGTTCTCGCTCGCCTTCGCGGTCGCGAACGAGACGCTGCGCATCAGCACCGTGCGGTTCGTCCCGACATGGCTCGCGGGTCCCGTGGCGGCGACCGTGCCCGCGTACAACGTGACCACGGCGCCCGTTCCCGAAGACGACGGCGCCCCCGAGGAGGACGGCGGCGGGGTGGATGACGGCGACAGCGGCGACGCGGGCGCCGACGGCGACGGAGGCGGGGGAGGCGGCGGGGGCGGCGGCTCGGACGACGGGGACGACGTCGTCGCGCCTGGACCCCTCGCCGAGGCCTCGGGGAACGGCGCGGGCACGTCCTCGTCCTTCGAGATCGCGTCCTCGCTCGTCCGCACCTCGACGACGGCGGAAGGGACGGGCCCGTTCGAGGTCTGGCTCGTCGACGCGCAGGGCGCGCGCGTGGTGCTCCTCGCGCGAGGCGTGGCTCCATACCACGGCGAGCGTCACATCGGCATCGACCCGAGCGAGTCCCATCGGATCGAGTTCGTGGGCGCAGGGGCCTGGTCCGTCGACGTGTACGACGTCGCAGCGACCGCGCCCGACGCGCCGCCGTCGGAACGCGCGGGCGACGGCGACGGCGCCCCGGCGCCGGTCGTGCTCGAGGCCATCGCGTACGAGGTCACCCTCAGCCACAACGGGACGGGGGTGTTCGTGGTCCGCGTGCTCGACGCGGACGGCGACGTCGTCGGGACGCTCGCGGACGAAGAAGGAGGATGGATCGGGACGGCCACGTTCACGCCGTCCGCGGCGGCGACGTACTGGCTCGACGTGCGCGCCGACGGGCCTTGGTACGTCGAGGTACGTTAGGGGCTCACTGCCAGAAGCTGTACTTGTCGACGAGATTCCCGATGCGGACGGCCTCGGGATCCGTGATCGACTTGTCCGCGACCTTGTCCTCGAGGAACTGGTACGCGGACTCGGTGCCCTGGCGCGCGCCGCGGATGAACAGCATCTCGATGAACACGCGGCGGTTCTCCTCGATCATCGGGCCCTGCGAGAGGATCTCCCGGACGTCGAAAACGAAGTGCGCCTTGCGACCCTGCGCGAGCTTGCGCACCTTCCCTGGCCGCGGCGGGAACGGCGCGCGGCCGGGCGCGGAAGGCTGCGGACGCATCGCGGTGGCAGCGGCGCCGGGGAACGCTCCGCGCGGCGGTCCGTGGCGGTCCATCGAGGGGCCCTTCTTCGCGAAGCAGTCACGGCAGTAGACCGGTCGGCCGGGCGTCGGCGTGAACGGGACGGTCGTCGCGGCTCCACACCCACTGCAGGTCACGGGGACGTTCGGACGCGGGTTTGCGGAGGTGCTGCGGGACGGACCGGCCACAGTCCATCCCGGAGGCCCTCTAGGGGATGAACCTTCGCATGCGGCACGCGACGCGTTCGCACGGATGAGGGCCGAATCCGGGGGGTGGAGGCGTACGTTCGACGAGCGCAAGCGCAAGCGCAAGGGCAAGGCGAGGGCGATGCGAGGGCGAGCGAAAGGAATGGACGGACGGCCGTACGCCGAGGCGACGCTTCACGCGCCGCAGCCCGCGTCCTCGCTCGACGCGGCGCCGCTCGTCACGTGAAGGACGCGCCCCGTGACCGCGTCGACCGCCGCGGTCGCGGACGCGTTGCCGCCGCTCGCCGTCACCGCCCACAGCGAGCCCGAGCCGACGCCGACGAGCGTCACACGCCACGACGACGGCGCCGCGCGCTCGACGCCGGCGACGAAGGTCGCGTTCGCGCGCGCCGCCTGGACGACGGCGTCGCTGTCCACGGCCGACGACGCGTTCGAGGGCGCAAGGCCCGCCTCGAGGAACCCCGTGTGCCCCGCGTCCGCTGGGCCTCGGCCGGGGAGCGCGCGCGATTCCTCGTCCGCGACCGCGCGCGACGCGGCGTCGACGTGGAGGCAGAGGAGCTCGCTCGCCTCCCGGAGCGCGAACACGAGCGTCCACGCGGCCGCCCGGCCGTCGCCGGGGAACGGATCCTCGCCCGAGCGTTCGTCGGACGACGCCCCGACGAGGAACGCGCCCGGCTCGCGCGCGCTCGCGGCGTCCTCGCCCACCGGCAGCACCGTCGCGAACGTCGCGAAGCGAGCGTCCTCTCGCCACGCGCAGCCGGCGAGCAGCGCCGGAGCGAGGAGGGCCGCGACGACGAGGAGGACGCGCCGCAACGTCCCGGAGTGCGCGGCGGGGGTCCTGAGGCTTGCCCCGTCACCCGGTGTGGATGCCGTGGTGCAGCCACTGCCCGCCGTCCATCGTGAGGACGTCACCCGTCATGTACGCGGCCGCGGGGCTCGCGACGAACAGGACCGCGTCCGCGGCCTCCTCTTCGCGCATGAAGCGCGACAGCGGGATGCTCTCGAGGATCTTCTTCTGCGACTCCGGGTCCGGCCAGAGGTTCTGGCGCGACTGGGGCGTGTCGACGAAGCCCGGCGTCACGCCGACGACGCGCACGCCGCGCGAGGCCCACTCCATCGCGAGCGAGCGCGTCAGCGAGAGCACGCCCGCCTTCGCCGCGCCGTTGTGCGCGGTGAACGGCGCCGCGCCCCAGGCGTACGTCGCGAGCAGGTTCACGATGACGCCGCGCTTGCGGTCGAGCATCCGTTCGCCGACGACCTTCGACATGTGGAACGTCCCGTCGAGCACGATGCCGCGCACCGCGGCCCACGCGTTCGCGCTCATCGCCTCGACCGGCACGAGGAAGTTGCCGGACGCGCCGTTCACGAGCACGTCGATGGGGCCGAGCCGCTCCTCCACTTCCGCGACGGCCCCGCGGACGGCCTCGATGTCGCGCACGTCCGCGACCACCCAGTGCGAGCGTGCGCCCATCTTCGCGAGCTCCCCGGCCGCGGGCTCGACGTGGTCGCGCTTGCGGCTCAGGACCGCGACGCCCGCTCCGTGCTCCGCGAAGCGCTTCGCGACCGCGAGGCCGATCCCCGTGCCGCCGCCCGTGATGAGGACGTTCTGGCCGCGGAAGAGATCGGGGCGGAAGATCGACGGGGGCATGGGGACGGGCACGCGTTGCCCCCGGATGAAGGCATCCGACCGCGATCCAGCGCCAGGAGGAGTGGCGCTCGACCAGTCCTCCAAGGGGTTCGGTCGGCTGTGTCAAAGACCCCCCTGGAGCACGGCGAGGCGTTTGCGCAGCTCCACGATCTCGCGCTCGTGCTCCACGAGGACGCTCATGAACACGGCTTCGAGCGGGACCGCCCGCGCCGCGTTCATGCTCGCGCTCGCGTGGCCTCGCGCGCGACGGAGGACGCCGTCGAAGGCGGCAGCGTCCCGCGTGTCGAGACCGCGGCGGTAATCGTTCCATTCCTGCTCGAGGCCGTCGAGGACGAGGCGGAAGGTCGGTTCGGTACGTCCCATGTCGGATCACCTTGGAGGGTGAGGGGGAAATCGAGGAGCGAACGCTGCCGCCCCGCCGCGAGGAGCACTTCTGCGCCCCGAAGCGGCAGCCGCACGCGCAACCCGTGCGCGGTCGGGCGCACCGTCGCGACCTCGTCCGCGCCCTCCTCGAGGAGGCGCCGCAGCCACGGCAGGCGCGCGGGCGACGACACCCGCACCGGCATGCCCCAGCCGTGGCGGTCCATCATCGTGCGCGCGCGGCCGTCGCCCATGCCTGCGGTGAGGACGACGGGGATGGACGGCGCGGTCTTGGCTCGAAACTCCGTTCCTCCGCGCCTCCGTGTGATCCTGGCGGGAGACAACGGACCAGTCGCCGCCCGCCAGGAGAACACGGAG
>DATDQL010000097.1:0-5663 GCA_035292305.1 Thermoplasmatota archaeon | reverse complement strand
CCGCGCGCGGCGCGTCCGGCGTTGAAGGCAAGGCCTGAAATCCCCGCTCGCGCCATCGGCCCTCGATGGCGCGGGCGCTCGTGGTCGGACGCTTCCAGCCGTTCCACAACGGCCACCTCGCGCTCGTCGCCTACGCCATCGAGCGTCACGGCGGGGTCGTCGTCGCGATCGGCAGCGCCGAGCAGAGCCACACGCTCGCGAACCCCTTCACCGCCGGGGAGCGCCACGAGATGATCCGGGAGTCGCTCCGCGAGGCGGGCCTGCTGGACCGCGCGACCGTCGTCGCGGTCCCCGACGTGAACCGCAATCCGCTCTGGGTCTCGCACGTGAGGGCGTGGTGCCCTCCGTTCGACGTCGTGATCACGAACAACGCGCTGCCGCGGCGGCTCTTCACCGAGGCCGGCGTCCGGGTCGAGGGGTACGACCTCGTCGAGCGCGCCACCCTCGAGGGGACGCGCATCCGCGAGCTCATCCTCGCAGGCGGCGCCTGGCGCGCGTGCGTGCCCCCGGCGGTGTCGCGCGTGCTGGACCGCATCGGGGCGGAGGAGCGGATGCGGACGCTCGCGGGAAGCGACGCGGGCGCAGGGGGTCCGAAGCGCGCGTGACTGCCCGGTCACGGTCGGACACCTTGGCGTACTTCTACACCGTGCCCGATGGGCACGGTGCGTTCGGCCGGAGCTGATGCCCCGGCCTCAGGCACCCGTGGCGTTCTTGGCGGTACCATGATCGACGTCGACGGCGCGCAGGGCGAGGGCGGGGGGCAGGTCCTGCGGGTCGCGCTCGCGCTCGCCGCCGCGACAGGCAAGGATGTCCGGGTCGCGAACATCCGCGTCAAGCGCCCGAACCCCGGGCTCGCTCCGCAGCACGCCGTCTCCGTGCAGGCGTTCGCGGAGATCACGGACGGCGCGGTCGAGGGCGCCAGCCGTGGCTCGACGACCGTCGTCTTCCGACCCGGGGCCCCCACCGGCGGCACGCACGAGCTGCACGTGCCGACCGCGGGGAGCATCACCATCCTGCTACAAGCCGTGCTGCCCGTCGCCGTCGTGTCCGGCAAGACGTGGGTCTTCGACCTCAAGGGCGGGACCGACGTCCTCTGGGCGCCTCCGTGGGACCACTTCGACCGCGTGCACCGCGCGAACCTCGCGCGGCTCGGCGTCGCTTCCGAGGCGACGCTGAAGACGCGAGGCTTCTACCCGGTGGGCGGCGGCGAGGCGACCGTCGAGGTCCACCCTTCCCACCTCCACGGCGGGGACCTCGTGGAGCGCGGCGACCTGCGGCGGATCGAGGGGACCGTCGCGACGAGCGGCCTGCCGGAGCACGTCGCCGAACGCGCCGAGGCCGCGGTGCGAGAGCGCCTGTTCGCAGACCTCGGGCACGGCGTGGACCTGCGGCTGGATCGCGCGGTGCAGCGCGGGCCGGGCAAGGGCCTCTCCGTCTCGCTCCGGGCGCTCTACGACGACGCCGTCCTCGGGGCGGACGCCGTCGGGCGGCTCGGATACCCCGCGGAGAAGGTCGGCGACGACGCCGCGCGCGGCCTCGTCGCGGAGGCGCGAGGCGGCGGAGCGGTGGACGCGCACGAATCGGACGCGCTCCTCGTCTATCTCGCGCTCGCCGGGGGCGGGAGCCTCACCTGCCGCGGGATCACGGAGCACGCCCGCACCGTGATGGACGTGGTCCCGCTCTTCCTCCCCGTCCGGTTCGACGTCGAGGAGAGCCCGGGACGCGCTCACATCACGGTCGTCTGAGACCCGCGCGCCCCCTGCCCATCACGGTCGGCCGGGCGGCGCGCTCGATGCGATGTCGAGCAGGCGCGCCGCTCGCTCGTCGACGCGCGTACGCAGCACGGCTCCGTAGGGCTCGAGCGCGTCGGCGACCGCGTCGACACGGCCGAGCGAGAACACGCTCGATCCGAGCATGCTCATCGACGCCATGCCGCCGGCGCGACGCGCGGCGTCCACCGCCTCACGCACCTCGGGCGTCATGAGGCCGGTCTCCTCGGCGAACGCGCGCGACAGCTCCACGAAGAGCTCCGGGCTTGGACCTGCGAGCAGGCGATCGACGAGCCGCGCGCCCGCGGCGTTGATCGCGGCGCGCTTCTTCGCGTCGGTGAGCACCGACTTCGTCGCGAGGCCGTCCCCGATGGAGCAGAGCACGACGTCGCCGTAGCCGACGAACGCCTTCACGCTTCCCCACGGCGGGAGCCCGGGGGACGCGCGGATCTCGAAGCCGCCGTGCGCCATGGCGACGACGTCGCCGAGTCCGGTGCGCTGCCGCACTTCGGCCGCGTGCGCCGCAAGCAGCGCGTCGGAGCGGCCGAGCCCGAGGGCGCGCGCCGTCGCGAGCGCGGCGGAGTACGCGCCAGCACCGCTCGCTCCGAACCCCTGCGACACGGGGATGCCGAGGTCCGTGAACACGCGGACGGCGACCTTCGCCCGCTCCCCTCGCGGCGCGTCGCGGTCGAGCGCGACCTTGCCTTGGAGCAGCGCCTCCTGGATGAGGTGCAGGACCGCGCTCCGCGTGACGGGAGCGTCGGACGGGGCCTTGTCGAGGACGACGTGGACCGACTGTGCCTCCGCGGGCTCGACCTCGACGAGCGAGAGCGCGCCGAGATCGATGCAGAACCCTGCGCCGCGCGAGCCGCGCTTCTCCGGCTCGGGCGCCTGATCACGGATCTCGAAGAAGCCCGTGATGTGCCCTGGGGAGACTGCGGCGGCGCGCTTGAGACCGGTCAACAACGGGGCAGCACTCCAGGAACGGGCCACGCCATGCTCCCTCTTCCGCTCAGGATCTTCGGAGTTCCTGGGCGAGCCGCGCGAGCACGGCGGCGGCCACCTCGTCCTTCGTGCCGGACACGGGCACGGCGGTCGCGCGGTCGACGAGAAGCGCCGAAGTCGAGTCGAGGGCGACCTCCCCGAGGTCGTTCGCCACGACGAACGCCGCGTCGTTCGCTTCGAGCGAGCGGCGGGCGCGCTGGACGAGCTCCGCGTGCGGGAGGCCGGACTCGGCCTTGAACGGCACGAGCACACCGCGGAAGTGCCTCCGCAGGGCGACGAGGAACTTCGGGAGAGGTGCAAGCCGCAGCTCGAGCGCCCCCTTCTCGC
Source organism: Thermoplasmatota archaeon (assembly GCA_035292305.1). Classification (GTDB taxonomy): domain Archaea; phylum Thermoplasmatota; class SW-10-69-26; order JACQPN01; family JAJPHT01; genus DATDQL01. The sequence goes on along the minus strand of DATDQL010000097.1, from coordinate 2,562 downwards.
TCGGGATCTTTCCCTCGGACCGCGCGGGGCCGTAGTCGCTGATCGCCGCCGGCACGAGGACCGCGTCGAAGCGCGCGGCCTCCGGCGCGAGGGCCTGAAGGTCCGCGATGGTCACGAACCTCCGCGTCGGGAGATGCCGCGGGTGCTCGACGTGACCGTGCCCGAACCACATCTCGACGTCCGCGCCGAGGCGCCACGCGCCGCGCGCGAGGGCAACCCCCATGCGGCCGCTCGATCGGTTCGTCACGACGCGCATGTCGTCGAGCGGCTCGAGCGTGCTGCCGTTCACGACGAGCACGCGCTTCCCCGCGAGCGTGCCGGGCCCGAGCGCGCGCAGGACGTGCTCGACGATGGCGTCGGGCTCGGGGAGCTTCGCCTTCCCCTCCTCGAAGAACGGGTCGAGTACCGTGACCCCCATCGCGCGCAGCTCGGCGAGGCGGGCCTGGAGAGGCGGGCTCTCCCACATCGTCTCGTGCATCGCGGGAGCGACGATCGTGCGACGCTTCTCTCGGCGCGCCGTGAAGTACGTCGTGACGGTCGTGTCGTCGATGCCGAGCGCGAGCTTCGCGACCGTGTTCCCCGTCGCGGGGGCGACGACGAGCAGATCGGCGTCGGCGTCGCGCACGTGCTCCGTCGCGCCCGTGAGCTCGAGCACGGGCGCGTGCCCCGTCGCGAACTCGAGCGCGTCGGGGTGTAGGATGCGCGTCGCCGCGCGCGTCATCACGGGCACGACGTCCGCGCCGTGGCGGATCAACTCGCGCGCGACCTCGACCGACTTCACGGCGGCGATGCTGCCCGTGACGCCGAGGACGATGCGCTTGCCCGCAAGGTGCGAGGAGGTCGAGCCGCGGAGGCGGTCGGCGGGGTGCACGGCTCCCTTGAGCCGAAGCGGGGTCATGAAGGTTGGCCGCGCGGGCTTGACGGCCGAGCTGCCTCGCCACGACCCTGTCCGCCGCCTTGAGGAACTCCTCCTCGGCGCCCTTCGGGATCGTCGCGCCCGCGGCAGGTGCGCGGCCGCCGCCACTCCCGACCTCGGGACAAAGCCCATGTCCTCCCACGGTGCCTGCCTGTCCGTGGTCGAACTCTCCGCCGAGCTCGTCGGCGCGGTACTCGCCGTCGCGGCGGTCGCCGGGCCCTCGCTGTACTTCCTCGGCCGGCTTCGTTCGGACCTGGACCACGCGCGTCGCGACATCGAACGCCTCACGGAGGCGGTGACGTCGCTGCAGGAGGGACGACGCGCAGGAGAGGCGCGCATCGCCATGTTGCTCGCGGCGACGGCAAGGGATATGCTCCCAGCGGATGAATCTCAGCAGGTGCCGCCATGAGTTACGATCTCGCGCGCAGGGCCATGCTCGTCGATCGATGGTACGCGGAGACGATCACCCTCGACGAGACTCGCGAGCTTCGGTCCTATTTCCGAGAGGACATTGAGCGGGTCAAACGCGCCGGCGGCCCAGAGAAGACGCTCGCGAGGCTGATCATGCTCGACACCGCGGTATCAGCGAAGGAATACCTCGCAGAGATGATCGCCTCGGCGAAGGTGGCGGACGGCGGCTGAATTCACCGCCCCAGCTGCCTCGCCACGACCCTGTCCGCCGCCTTGAGGAACTCCTCCTCGGCGCCTTTCGGGATCGTCGCGCCCGCGGCGGGGGCGTGCCCGCCGCCGGCGCCGCCGACCGCGGCCGCGGCCTCGCGCATCATCTCGGCGAGGTTCACGCCGGCCTCGACGAGGGCGCGGTGCGCGCGGCCGGAGACCTTCACCTTCTCGGTCCCGTCGTTGGCGAACGCCACGATGGGCAGGTCGCGGCGCACGCCGTCCTTGCCGTAGAGCATGCCCGCGACGATGCCGACGATGGTCTCGCGCACCGCGTCGTGCGCGTGGAACCACTGCAGGTGCTCGCGTTCGACGAGGCCGTGCTCCTGCGCGACCCTGATCCCCTCGACGAGGTTCTGGCGGTGGCCTTGAAGGAGCTCGAGCGCGCGCTCGTACGCCTCGCCGCGGTCGCCGCGCGCGACCGCGAGCCCGACCTCCCACTCGCCGTACCGCGCGGTGCTGTTGAGAAGCGTCGCGAACTCCTTCGCGTCGCGGACGGGAGTGCCCGGCGTCTCCGCGGGGAGCACGTACACCTCGCCGACGAGGCGCCGCACGGCCTTGTGGCCGTACCCCTTCACGAGCAGGTCCTTCGCGACGGCCGTCAGGACGCGCGAGCGCTCGTCGCGGGTCAGGTGCGTCCACCGCCGCCATTCCTCGGCCGCGCCTTCCGCGTGAGCGTGGCGAAAGTCGATCTTCAGGTTCGCGAGGAGATCGCAGCACGCGGCCTCGCGGCCGGACGCGCCGGGCACCGGCGGGTCGTCCGCGTACTGGAGGAGCTTGTAGAGCGGCCGCGTCTCGCGGCCGAAGTAGCGCACGTCCGTGCCCGGCGCGACGGAGCCCGCCGCCGCGCCGGCCGCGAGCACGGTCCGGTTCCACCCGACGAGCCTCCCCGCGTCCGCGTCCTGGAGGTCCCCCACGGCGCCGACGAGGGCGACGCCCGCGTCCGCGTCCGCCTCGCGCGCGAGTTG
>DATDQL010000096.1:0-2506 GCA_035292305.1 Thermoplasmatota archaeon | reverse complement strand
GGCACGGGCTCGGGACGGGGCCTGGACGGCCCGCGGAGAGCCGGCCGCGGACATGCCTGGTCCGAGCGCACGATCACCCGGGCGCCCGCCCTCCCGCGCCCGTTCCCGTCCGAGCCCGAGCCCCAGCCCGTGCCCGAGGGCCCGTAGGGCCTAAGGGCCCTTCCCCCAAGTTCGCCCTGTTCTCCCAAGTCCCGCCCGCGGCCCTCCATACGGGTGCGCCGCCGAGGCTGACGCGTGCCGCGCGCGCCGGTCCTGTGCCTCCTCGTCCTCCTCGTCGCGCCCTGCGGCGCGGCGGACGGCGGGTCCCCGCAGCGCGCGCTCCTCTCGCTCCCTCCGGGCGTGACGGCGGCCGACATCGAGGCCGCCGGGGTCCGGGTCCTCGAGGACTTCGCCTTCGCCCACGTCGTCCTCGCCGAGGGCGCGCCCTCCGCACTCGCCGCGCGCCTCGCGTCCGTCGGCGCGAAGGCGTACCCCGTCGAGCCCGTCGGACTCAACCTCGCCGAGTCCCGCGCGCTCGTGGGCGCGGACGCGCTCCCGATCCCGGTCGCCGAGGCCGGCGCCGGCGTCGCGGTCGCCTTCGTCGACTCGGGCGTGGACGAGACGCACCCCGCGCTGCGCGACAGGGTCGTCGCCCACGTCCGCGTCGGCGACGACGGCGTGCGCTCCGCGACCGGCGACACGACCGGGCACGGCACGCACGTCGCGGGCATCCTCGCCGGGAACGGCGCCGGCTCAGAGGCGGCGCGCCTTCGCGGCCTCGCGCCCGCCGCGCGCCTCGTCGCGGTCGACATCAGCGGCGGCTTCACGACGACGAACGCGATCCGCGCGTTCCGCTGGATCTCGGAGCACGCCGACGAGCACGACATCCGCGTCGTGTCGAACTCGTGGGGCCGCGAGAAGGAAGGGGCGCGCTACGACGAGGGCGACCCGCTCACGCGCGCCGCGGACGCGCTCGTCGAGCAGGGCATCGTCGTCGTGTTCAGCGCCGGCAACCGCGGCCCCGGCCCGTCGACGCTCACGCAGGAGGCGATGGACCCATCCGTCCTCACCGTCGGCGCGACCGACAAGCACGGTCGCCTCGAGGACTACTCCGCGCGCGGCCCCGCGCTTCGCGTCGACGGCACCGACACGGGCCACGCGAAGCCGGACCTGGTCGCGCCCGGCACGGGCATCGTCTCCACGCGCGCGGGCGGCGGCTACGTCGTCATGAACGGCACGAGCATGGCCGCCCCGCACGCGGCGGCGGCCGCGGCCGTCCTCCTCGCCCGGTTCCCCGACCTCGGGCCCGCCGAGGTCCGCGCGGTCCTCGTCGACGCCTCGCGCGCGAGCGCGCTCGACGTCGGCGCGTCGCTCGACGCGCTCGCCTCCGAGCGGCGCGTCATCGTGGAGCGGCGCGTGCCCGTCTCCCTCGCGGGCGAGGCTGCGAACGTCGCGGGTCGCGCGGTCGCGTTCCCCGACGCCGTCCCCGCGCGCGCGGCGCCGTCCCTCGCGCGTCTCGACGTGCCGCCCGGCGCGAGCGCCCTCGACCTCACCGCGCGCTGGGAAGGCGTCGCGCCGCAGGGCGTGCGGATCGTGCTCGCGCACGAGGGTCGCACCGTGCTCGAGGACGTCGCGACCGAAGGACCGGTGCCCATCCACGTCGACGATCCGTCGCCGGGCGAATGGACGCTCCTCGTCGAGCCCCGCGGCGCCGCCGGGCGCACCGCGTGGAACGCGGAGGGCGCGCTCACGCTCACGGAGCTTCAGGAGTCGAACGGGACGCGCGAGCGCGGGCTCGAGAAGGGCTCCGATCCGGGCGCCTTCCGCGCGCCGGGAGCGCCTGCGCGGCACGGCTGGAGCAAGGTCGTGATGCTCACGGGCGCGTTCGCGATGGCGCTCGGCGTCGTCGGCGTGCGGCGGCGGAGCTGAGCGATCTCGCGACGCAGGCAGGTCCGCCACCGTCCGCGGCTTCGCAAGGCATTCCCCGAAGACCGAAAGACCGGAAGACCTGACCCTTGGAATTCTCGGTACGTGGTCATGGCGCGTCGAGGCAGGCGCCCGCCCGGATTCGGCGCGATAGGCAGTCCAAAACCACCAAGACACCAAGGCACCAAGAGGCCCAGGATGTGCCCCTTCAGCGCTGCAAGGGTTCCGTTCCCTTGGTAGCTTGGTCTCTTGGTGGTGAGGATCGCCTGGCCGTCCCGGATGACGGCCTCCGCCAAAGGGCGAGAGGAAGATGGCCAGTTACCGGATCTGGTCGTCCGGCCTTCGACGGATGGCTGCCTCGCAAGCCGTCCTGCGATCGCCGCCTCACGGCGCCGGCACCGGCGGCGCGCACACCGTGTTCGGCGAGCCGAGCGTCGGCGCCGCGAGCGTCCACGCGTCGTCGACGATGCAGCGCTGGAGGCTGAGACCGTCCGACCCCCCCGAGCCCCACGCGACCGTGTCGCCGGTCGTGCCGTCGGGCGCGACGAGGTCGAGCTCGTCGCCGGTGTTCCCGAGCGCGATGCACCGGGGGGAGCCGTAC
>DATDQL010000095.1:0-9008 GCA_035292305.1 Thermoplasmatota archaeon | reverse complement strand
GGCGGGCACCAACGGACGGTCCTGCCACGCTCAGAGCCTCCCCGCGCGTCGCACGATCTCCGACCCGAGCGCGTTGTCGTTGATGGGGAGGACGTGGATGCCGAGCTTCGTCTTCAGGCCGTGGTCGCGCACGCCGTCCTTGAGCCGCGCGATCATCTCGGAGCACACCTCGACGCTCTCCCACCCGGGGTCCTTCGCCGCCTTGAGCCGCGCCTGCACGTCGGGAGGGACGCGCACGTGCGGGATGCTCTCGTTCATGAACTGCATCGTCCGCAGCGTCTTCAGCGGCGCCGTGCCGACGAGCACGGGGACGTCCGGGCCGACGACCTCGGCGGCCTCGGCCTTCTGGAGCCATTCGAGGACCGGCTTCTCGTCCCAGGTGATCTGCGTCTGGAAGAAGTCGGCGCCTGCGTCGCGCTTCGCCTTCGCGTACTGGACCTCGTTGTTGCGCCACGGGATGAGCGGAGAGCCGACGAAGAAGTCGACGGGGGGCACGGTCTTCGGCGGTTTCGGCGGGTCGAGGCGGTTCGCGTAGCGCGTCCCGCTCGCGGAGACGACGTCGGGGATGAGGTAGCCCTTCGCGATGTAGCGTTTGATGCCGGCGATGAGCTCGATCGCGTTCACGGAGTCGACTCGCTTCTCCTCGGGGTAGTCGCCCTCCTTCGGGTGATCGCCCGTCATCACGACCACGTTGCGGAGGCCGAGCGCCCACGCGCCGAACAGCCACCGCTGGATGCCCGCGAGCGTGTCGTCGCGGCACGTGACGTGCGGGAGCACGTCGACGGCGACGCGGTCGAGGAGGAGGTGCCCGAACGCCGCGGGGTCGACGCGGACGCGCGCGCTCGGGTTGTTCGTGACGTTGAGGCCGCAGAGGTCGCCGAGGACCTGGAGCGCCTCGACCTCCGCGAGGTACTTCTCGACGTCGGCGCCGCGCGGCGAGATGACCTCGTACGTGACCGGGAACGCGTCTGCGTGCACGCGCTCGCGGAACGGGAGGGTCGTCATCGAGGCCCTCCATGCGCCCCACGCATCCCCATGCACGTGGATATTACGCGGCGGTCGACGGCGAGGCCCGGTCGCGCGTCCACGGGCTCACCTCAGAGTCCCGCGATGCGACGGAGCTCCTCGACGCGGTCGAGGCGCTCCCACGGGAGGTCGAGGTCGTCGCGGCCGAAGTGCCCGTACGCCGCGACCTGGCGGTAGATCGGCCGGCGCAGCTGCAGCTCGCGGATGAGGCCGAACGGGCTGAAGTCGAACACTTTCTTGATGTACGCTTCGAGATCGGTGTCCGAGATGCGCGAGCCGCCCTTCTCCGCGCCCGTGCCGAACGTCTGCACGTTCACGCTCAGCGGCTGGTGGTGGCCGATCGAGTACGCGAGCTGGATCTGGCACCGCTCCGCGAGGCCCGCTGCGACGATGTTCTTCGCGGCCCAGCGCGCGCCGTACGCGGCGCTGCGGTCCACCTTCGTCGGGTCCTTGCCGGAGAACGCGCCGCCGCCGTGCGGCGCTGCGCCGCCGTACGTGTCGACGATGATCTTGCGGCCCGTGAGCCCGGTGTCGCCGTGCGGACCGCCGATCTCGAACTTGCCGGTGTGGTTGATGTAGAGCTCGGTCTTCGTGTCGAAGAAGTCCGCGGGCACGTGGCCGCTCTTGACGTACTCCTCGACCACCGGCTCGATGACGTAGGCGATGATGCGGCGGCGCAGGTCGTCCTGGTTCACGTCCGGGTCGTGCTGCGCCGCGATGACGAGCGCGTGGGCGTGGACGGGTTTGCCGCCCTGCCACTCGATCGTGACCTGGGTCTTCCCGTCCGGCCTCAGGTGCGGGATGATGTGCTGCTTGCGGACCTGCGCGAGCCGGCGCGCGAGCCGGTGCGCGAGCTGGATCGCAAGCGGCATGAGCTCCGGGGTCTCCTTCGTCGCGTACCCGAACATGAGGCCCTGGTCGCCGGCGCCCGTGAGCTCGGGGGTCGACTTGTCGACGCCTTGGCGGATGTGTTCGGACTGCTCGTGGATCGCGCTGAGGACGCTGCACGTCTCGGCGTCGAGCCCGTACGAGCCCTTCGTGTACCCGATGTCGCGCACGATCGAGCGCACGAGGTCCTGGAGGTCGACGTACTCGCTCGTCTTGATCTCGCCGCCGACGAGCACGAGCCCCGTCGTCGCGAACGTCTCGCACGCGACCTTGGCAAGCGGGTCCTTCGCGAAGATGGCGTCGAGGACGCCGTCGGAGATCTGGTCGCAGAGCTTGTCGGGGTGGCCTTCCGTGACGCTCTCCGACGTGAAGACGTAGCGCGAGGACATCGGACTCGCTGCGGAAGCTGGCGTCCGGCTACTCATACCTTCCGAGGTAGGCTATGTTTGAGAGACATGTGAGCTGCGTCCCGCGATGCATGTCCCTGCGGGAGGCGACGGCGATCGGGGCATCGCGGGGCCCGCGCCGCCGATCGCGCCTCCACGCGGCCCTGCGTCATCGGAGGGCCTCCGTCGAAGACCGGAAGACCGAAAGACCAGACTTGGAACGAGGAGGTCTTCGGGTCTTTCGGTCTTCGACGGATGACGGGCCGCGCGACCGGGCGGAAGCGCGTGCTTCGACGTCGCGATCACCTGCTGGTCGGTTCGCTTGGGGCGCGAGACCATCGCCCGCGCGAATACGCTCATCCACTCGGCGCGCGATGCGAACCGCGTGCGCCGCATCGACCTCCACACGCACTCGACCGCCTCCGACGGCACGGACGTGCCCGCAAACGTCGCGCGGCTCGCCGCGCGCGCCGGCCTCGCCGCGTTCGCGCTCACCGACCACGACACGCTCGCGGGGATCCCCGACGCACGGGCCGCGGCGGAAGACGCGGGCGTCGAGCTCGTCGTCGGCGTCGAGCTCAGCGCGCGCGTGCCGCACGGAGAGATGCACGTGCTAGGCTACCTCGTCGCCGAGGACCACCCCGGCTTCCGCGCCCGCCTCGCGGAGCTTCGAGACAGCCGGCGGCTGCGCGCGCACCGGATCGTCGAGCGCCTGCAGCACCTCGGGCTCGCGATCACCGACGCGGACGTGGCCGCCCAGGTCGGCGACGCCTCGCCGGGCCGGCCGCACGTCGCGCACGCGCTCGTCGCGAAGGGGCTCGCGCGCGACGTGCAACAGGCCTTCGACCTCTGGCTCGGCCGCGGCAAGCCTGCGCACGTCGCGCGCGACGACCTGTCGCCCGGCGAATGCGTCGGGCTCGTGCAGAAGGCGGGCGGCGTCGCGGTCCTCGCGCACCCATCGACCCTCCCGCGCGACGCCCTCGGGGCCGCCGTCGCCGACCTCGCGCGGCGCGGGCTCGCGGGCATCGAGGTCGAGCATCCGCGGAACGACGAAGCGTTGCGGGGCGAGCTCCACGCGCTCGCGAAGGAACACGACCTCGTCGCGACAGGCGGATCGGACTACCACGGCCGCACGAAGCCCGGCGTCGAGATCGGCACCGGCCTCGGCGGGAACGTGAGCGTCGCGTACGAGGCGCTCGAGGCGTTACGGGAACGGGCGTGAGCGGCGCCGCGGCGGGGCGGCGATGGGTACACCTGTACGTACATGTGCACCGGCGGCGGAGGGTGCACGTGTACGTACACATGCACCGTGGGTCGAGTCGGGCGCACGTACCTCGGTCGCCCGCGGCCGCGAGCCGACGAGCACGGCGGCGCGTCGCGGCCGGATCGCGCCTCGGCGCGTCAGCGCCGCGCGAGCTCCTCGCGCACCGCGCCGGGCGTGCCAAGACCGGCTTCCTCGGTCGGGCGCCGCGGGCGCGTGTCCATCATCCCGGGCATGGTCTCGCCTTCGGCGATGGCGACGCGCGTCACGTAGACGATGAACTCCGTGGCGCTCCGGAATCCCGTCCCCTCGATCTTCTTCTCCACCTGCTGGAAGAGCGGGGTCGGGATGCTGATGGTCGTGTACTTCCGCACGTTCGGGGCTGAGGGTTCGAGCGGCATTATCCATCCCTTGAGGCTCCGGCGCAGTTCACGGATATACGGGAAAGGTTTCTCGCACAAGCACCGAAACGTGGCAGCGCGAGGACTTGCAGCCGGAAGGGCGCGGCGCCGGAGGGAAGATGCATGGGTGTGGCGCGCGCGGGGCGGCGGTCCGGCGGTTCCCTCCAGGCCCCCGACGGAGTGGAGGAACGCAGGGCGCGCCTCCGTTCCTCACGCTCCTCCGTTTCCTTCGTCCTTTCCTGGCGGGGGGGGGGCGACCTCCCGCGGAACCGGCGTCCGGGTGATCGTTGCTGTGGGGGCATCCGGTTCGCGGCAAGGAGGCGCGACGGGGCGCCGCGCGTGTTTCCTGCAGTACCTTTGTACCCCGTCCGGGTCCCGTCTCGGACCCCACGCTCACGAAAGGAAACCTGGTCCCATGGCACCTTATGCAAGGACGTGTGGTGGGTTTGGATGACGATGGGAATGACCAAACCCGAACCGACTTATACCATGGAGGCTCCACGCGGGCCCGAGCAAGGCACCCGCAGTGGGTGGCTGCTGAGGGATTCGAAAATGAAGGCAAACCAGTTCCTGTTCGGAAAGGACGATGACGCCGTATCGCCGGTCATCGCGGTCATCCTGATGGTCGCGATCACCGTCGTGCTGGCTGCGACCGTGTACGTGTGGGTATCGGGCTTCGGTACGTCTGGCTCGATCAAGAAGTTCCCGCAGGTCACGCTGAAGGACGACTCGGACGCGCTCGACACGGCGGCCGACGAGGACGAGACCATCGGCGTCCTCGAGCACCGCGGCGGCGACAACATCAACTGGGGCGACTACACGGTGAACGTGTTCAAGGGCACGTCCACGACGGCGACGACGCAGGTCGTCTACACGACGACGGCGCCCGTGGCCGGATCGTGCGCGGGCGGCATCGCTGCGCCGACGTCGAACTTCGCCGTCGGCAACAAGCTCTACGTCTGTGAGGACGGGACGAACGCCTGGGCCACCGGAACGCAGTTGAAGATCCAGGTCATCGACAAGAACCAGAACTCGGTCGTGTACGAGAACACGGTCGTCCCGAACTAGTCGGGATGTTCGGTTCCCCGCGGGGCTTCGGCCCCGCGGTCATTCCTTTTTCCGTTTCTTCATCAACGCGACGCTAGCCACCGCAAGGGCGATGCCCACGAGGTGGACCGGAGGCGACTCCTCCTGCTGACCATCCTGCGGCAACCCCGTCGTGTTGTCCTCCGGCGGTGGGGGCGGGGGCACGGCGAGGAGCCTAGAGTACGTGAAGGGCTCCCCGTACGAGGTCACGACCTCGACGGAAAAGTTGGTCGAGGGCGTCCCGAGGGGAAGATGAAAACCACGGCGGGCGTTGTACTCCAGCTCGCCGTTCAGGTCTCCGCGGACCGAATCGTTCTCGACATCGACCCGCCAGGACAAGAGGCCGTCGGGGTGACGGACGAGGACACGGACGGCCACGAACACGTCGGTCTCCGTCGGCTGGAGCTGCGACTCGTCCTCGAACGTCGCGTTCGGCCTGCCGGAGAAGTCGGCCCCCGAAGCGTTCTGCGGCATCGCATCGACGTAGCGCTCCGCCGCGATCGGATCGTACGCGACCTTGCCGCTCACCGGCGCCCCGACGCCGAACGGCGAAGGCTTCGCGGACTCGTTCGAACGGTCCACGCCCCAGAAGTTGTTCTTGGCGTCCAGCGTCCACGACACGTCCGTTCGCTCGACGAGGATCGCCGCATTCTCATGCGGCCCGAAGTTCGATCCGCGCACCGTGACGACGTTGCTCGTGCCTCTCATCGCGATGCCGACGTCGTTGTTCTCGAACGTGGAGTTCCGCACGTCGAGAGGCGCGGAACTGCGGACCCCTCTGCCGGTCGAATTCGAGATCACCGAATATCGGATGATGGATTTCGCCGTCGTGGCCGTGCCTTCAAGGTTGACAGCCTGCGGATTCCGGTCCAGCGTCGAGTTGTAGATGGTCACGTGCGTGCCATCGACGCCGACCCGGTTCCCGACGATGCGGGCACTCTCGATGACGATGTCCTCCCCAGCGATGCCCAACTGGTTCTGGAGCACGTTGATCTGGCTGACGCGCCCCCCGAACACCTCGACGCCCGTGGACGCCCTGGCGACGGTGACGTTGCGGATGGAGACGTTCCCGGCCTTCTCGATGTGGATGCCGACGTTCCCTCCTGAGACGAGGACATCCTCGACGATGGCGTAATCCGGAACGTTCTTGATCAAGATCCCCGTCGCGGTCCCTTGGATGGGAAGCTCGACCCTCAGATCCCGCACGAGGTACGGGTCACGCTTCGTCCCGTTCCCCTCGAACCCGAGCCGGATCCAGTCGTCCCTGCTGTCGATCACGATGGGGTCGCTGCTCACGACGGAGGCGAGCACGGGGGTCGCCGCCAGGCCGAAGACGAGCAGGGTCACGACGCTACGCATCGCCGCCGCGACCGGGCTCCCTCCGCTTGAAACTGCCCATCCGCTTCTGAGATGAACCCGGCGGTCCCGGTTCCACCGGGTTTATGAAGGGGTCGCGGCAGAGGCTCGGGCGTGCGTCATCGAGGAGCCGCCAGGGATTGCGCCGTCTCGGCGGTCATGGGGTCGATCTTCATGGTCGCCCTCACGGTCGCCATCACGGTCGGTGTCTGGGTGTATATAGGCGGGATGACCGAGGACAAGTCCATCCCGAAGTTCCCGCTGTTCGACCTCAAGGACGCGCCTGAGGCGTGCACCGCGAACTCGGACGACCCGCTGTTCACGATGAAGCACGTCGGCGGCGACGTCGTGACGTGGAACATCTACGTCGTGCACGTGCTGGACGGGGCGACCGACCGCGTCGACGAGATCGACTGGGGCGGGGCGACACCGGGGGAGCTCCCGGACAGGGTCGCCGTCGGCGAGAGCGTGAGCGCTGCAGAATCGGTCGATACGTGCACCCTCGGCGCGGTCGAGGTCTGGACCGTGCAGATCCTCGCGGAGTCCTTCGAGGACTCCATCGTGTACGAGCGCTACGTGCGGATCTCGTGAGGCAGGATCGCACGAGGCGCGAGGACGTGCACCCTCTCCGGTCAAGCGTCGAGCAGCTCGACCTCGCCCTCGAACCCCCGATCGAACGTCGCGACCGCAGCGCCCCGTCGGCGCGCCGCCGAGATGAGAACGCAGTCGACGATCGACAGGGCGCGGTCGTACCGCGCGAAATGCAGCTCGACGGCCGCCGCGAACACGTCTTCGGTCGTCGGAAGTACGACAATGGGGCCCGGAGGATCGCCCGTTGCGAAGAGGCGGAAGAAGGCCTCCGACACGCTCCTCCTCGCGGGCCGGCGCCGGAGGAACGTGAGCCCTTCGGCGACCACGTGGTCGGGCGCCGCGGGCGCGCCGTGCGCCCCGGCGAGGATGCCGCGCACGAGCCTCCCCGCGCGGTCGTGGAGAGGATCCGCCGCGTTCACGTAGGCGATGAGGACGCCCGTGTCGAGGAGGACCGGGATGGCTCAGAGCCTCCCGTAGACGACCTCGTCGACGTCGGCCGCGCCCGCTCCCGGGCCCCAGTCCGTGACGACGCGGCGTTCGAGGCGACGGATCTCGGCCTTCGTAAGCGGCGTCCAGGCGGCGTCCCCGAGGAATCGTGAAGGGTCCTTGTCGAGGTGCCCGAGTGCGGCCTCCAACAGCTGCTCCTGCGTCGGCCGCGTTCCGATCGCTCGTTCCCACGCGTCCTGGAGGCGTCGGAGGTGTCGCTTCCCTGCGGGACCGAGGCGGACCGTGCTCACAGTATACAAGTATACTAGCAAGGGCATAAGGGTTCGGGCGCTCCGTGGCCGGTGCTCGCGCCGATGGAGCTTTCCCCGACCCGCTAGCGGACGGCGGTCGGGATCCGCGGGTCCCGCGCCCGCGACCGCCATCCTCGGGCGTTACCGCTGCCCCTTCGACGCTGCCGCATCGGTAAGGTCAAGACCCTTCGGGACGGCTTCCCCTCGTGACCGCGAGGGCGCGGACGGGGGCGGTGCGAGACGGCGACGAGGCGGTCTCCCCGGTCATCGCCGCGATCCTGCTCGTCGGCATCACCGTCGTGCTCGCGGGCGCGGTCTATGTCTTCATGTCGGCGATCGGCAGCTCCGGGAACATCCCGATGCCGTTCCCGCAGACGACCATGAAGGATGCGCCCGACTCGTTCGTCACGTCGGCGGACGGCGACTCGCTCGTCGTGCTCGAGCACCGCGGCGGCGACGCGATCGACTGGATCGCATTCACCGTGAGCGTGCTGCGGAACGGTGACGCCGCGACGGGCGCGTCGGCCGTGGACTTCAGCCTGAACGCGGATTGCTCGACCGGGAACGTGGCGACGCCCACGGCGCACTTCGACGTCGGGAACCGGTTGTACGTCTGCGCGACGAGCAACGGGTGGTCGAGCGGGGACCAGGTGAAGCTCCGTGTCATCGAGACCGACCAGGCGACGATGGTGTACGAGGCGAGCGATGTCGTCCGGTAGGCGTGTCCGGGGCGGCCGGCTAGGGGCCGCACCGCAACCCTTTCGAGGCCTTCGCCCGACCCCGGCCCATGCGAGCAGGGAGGAAGCGGGACGAGGCGGCCTCACCGATCCTCGGCGCCCTCGTCGTCGTGGCTGGCTCGTTGGCGGTCGTCGGCGCCATCATGCTCCACGTCGGAGCCGCCGAGGGCAAGCCGCTCTCGACGTTCCCGGATGTCGCCCTCGTCGACGCCGAAGCGCCGATCACGGCGTCGTCCGGTGGGGCGGCCCTCGCGTACTTCGAGCACCGCGGCGGCGATCGCATCCTGTGGGGCGACGTCACGCTGACCGTCCAGCGCCCCGGGGCGCCCGCGGAAGGAGTCTCCGCGCTCGCGTTCAGCGCGACTCCCGACTGCTCTTACGCGACCCCGACGCTGGAAGGCACTTTTGAGGCCGGCGACCGGGTCTTCATCTGCGCGAGGTCCACGGGGTGGTCGCACGGCGACACCCTCGTCCTTCGCGTCGTCGGCACGCCGACGTCGCGCGTCCTCACCGAGCAGGTCGTGCAGCTCGGCTAGAGG
>DATDQL010000094.1:0-8394 GCA_035292305.1 Thermoplasmatota archaeon | reverse complement strand
CACGGTGCCCGCCCTCGTGGTGGAACCCTCGGCGGCGCAGGACACACCGGAGACCCCCTCCGAGGTCCCGCGCGTCATCGCGAACCGGTTCGACGTGCTGGAGGGCGATGGTTTCCAGATCTTCGCGTCGGGCTTCGCGCTCGGCGACAAGGTCAAGGTGCAGTGTCAGCTCTGCCCCGACCCCGTCGTGTACATGGCGAACGCGAACTACGCGCTCGCGTTCCCCGACGACTTCGGTCCCGAAGCGATCGCGAAGCGCGAGCCGCGCTGGAACGCGACGTACAAGATCGAGCTCATGCGCGCCGGGGCCGTGCGTTATCCTCTCCCGAGCGCGGAGTGGAACGTCAACGCGACGACCGTGGACCTCTGGAAGTTCCCCGAGCCCGAGGTCGAGCCGAACGACCGCATCCGGATCCAGTCTTCGGGGTACACTCTGCAATCGGCGCAGGGCGCGGTGCGCATCAAGTTGACGCGCGAGAACAAGACGTTCCCGACGCGCCGCGACACGATCTTCGAGTGGCCTCCCCTCACGCCCGTGAACGGCACGGTGGCGGCCACGTTCCGGTTCTCGTACAACATGGCGGCCCTCGTGCGGTGCCCCGAGGATCCGATCGAGCGGTGCCGCATGCTCCGCGTCGAGATCAGCGGCGGCGGCAAGAACACCGAGATCTACAACTTCGCCGCGCGACCGGCCCAGATCGTGCCGAAACCGGACGACGAGCCTTCGCCCGGCGACGTTCCAGGCCAGTATAACCGTACGCTCACGGTGCGCGCCACGTTTCAGCTGCCGTACCGTAGCGGCTTCGAGTTCCTCACGTTCCTGGACTACGGCTTCAACCGCGGCCCTCGCTACCACGTCGAGCGCATCCTCGCGGACACGAAGGTGAACGTGAGCGTCGTGCACTCCGGCCAGGCGAAGTGGTCGGACGATTCGTTCGGCTGGGCCATCAACTGGACGATCCCGCGCGACGCGCCGCTCAAGGACCCGCAGACGGGCGTCCCCTACCAGTACCGCTTCGTGGTCCCGAAGCAGGAGGACCCGTACCGCAACGACATCCTGCGGCACGATTTCAACCCGTTCATCGTCACGGCCTACGTCATCCCGCTCGCGTTCGAGGAGGCGCCGGTGGTCGTTCAGCGCACGGAGAAGGCCGTGTGGAAGCTGTCGCTCCGCTACGCGGACGGGAAGCCGTTCACGGCCGCCGACAACAACACGCAGCTGCGGTTCTGCGTGTTCCCGAAATCCGAGGCCCGCCCGAACCTCCCGTGCCTGAACCGCCCGACGATCGAGCTTCGGCACACGGGCAAGGACCTGTGGGCCGTCACGAACCAGTGGCCGATCGACGAGCCCCGCGTCGTGCAGGACTGGGCCATCGCGGCGTCGTGGAACGGCGCGTCGAACGTAGGCGACAAACACGGGAACACCGTGAACGGCGGCGAGATGCTGTACAACCTCAGCGTCGCGAAGCCCCGCATCGCGCTCCTGACGGACGTCGGCGGGGAGCGGCGCGAGGGGCAGCGACCGTTCGAGCGCGGCGACCTCGTGAAGGTCGTGGCCAAGATCGTCTACCCGGACGGGAAGACGCCGTTCAACCGCACGCGGAACGCGGAGGGCAGCACGCTTCCGATGTTCGTCGTCCAGAAGAACTCCCTCGGCGACGTCGTGTCCATCCGGACGGTCAACCTCTCGAACCCCGACAACACGGAGACCTGGGTCGGCCAGTTCCAGGTCGGCAAGACCGCGGAGGAGGCCCCGACAGGCCGCTGGGACCTCAAGTTCGACGTGAAGGACAAGGTCCGGACCCCGAACGTGAACGCGACGCAGCTCGTGCGCAACGTCGTCGCCGCATCCATTCTCGTCACGACGAGCCGGGAGCCCCCGCTCACGGCGCGCATCGGCGACACCGTGCAGTACCGGTTCCGTCTCAACTACCGCGACGCGCGCGAGGTCACGGGCGAGTCCATCGGGTTCAGCGTGCGCGCCGAGGTCCGGCCGTGGAAGGACGGCAAGGCCGGCAGCCCGATCGAGACGCTCGCGCCCGTGTGGGACCCCGTCCGGCGCGACTGGTTCGTCGACTGGTCGATCCCGCGCCACCTCCTCCTCCAGCAGTACATCATGGTGCCTTCGGGGAGCGACCTGTCGGGCAACCCCGTCCGCGGCGACGTCCATAGTCGTCCCGTGCTCCTCACGACCGAGACGCTGCAGCGCGGGATCATCACGCAGCCACCCCTGCGCGTGCCGCGTGGGGAGAAGATCACCGCGATCTTCGACGGCCGCGACGGCGACGTCGGCGTCGACGGCAAGGGCAAGCCCGCGATCCAGGTGCAGCGCTTCGACGCGTCTGCGCAGAAGTGGTTCGTAGAATACCTCAACGTCCGCGCGGGGAACGAGCCCGGCATCGAGCACGTCGCGCTCTGGAACACGACGCTCCAGACGCACGCCGGCACGTACCGGTTCGTCCTCGTCGGCAAGGACGCGCAGTTCGCCTTCATCGAGGCCGCGAGCCGCGAGTTCATCCTGCAGACGATCAAGGTCTCGCGCGAGTCCCTCTCGAACGGCACGCACGTGCTCAAGGGCGGCAAGATCACGGCGGTCGTGGAGCGCAAGCCCGGCGACACGATCCAGGAGGCGTACGTCGTCCAGGACGGCAAGCGCTTCGAGACGATCGCCAACCGCCGCGCCGAGACCGACCGCGCGATCGCCGAGTGGACGGTCCCGTTCACGTTCCCGACGGGCGCGTTCACAGTCGTCATCAAGATGTTCGACCGCAACCAGAACGAAGCGTACGGCGAGGTCGGCCCGTTCTTCGTGAGCGGCGCCACGATCCGCAGCGACGCCGTCGTCGACCCCGTGCGCATCGTCGCGCGCGGCGCGGAGGCGGATTGGCGATTCCGCTCGTTCTACCCTTCGGGCCAGAAGCTCACCGGGCCGAACGGGTTCCCCGAGGTCACCGTCTTCAACGCCACGGGCCCCGTCGCACGCGCGAAGGTCGGCACGGACGGCCCGAACTACGTCGTCAAATGGGAGGTCCCGAAGGACGGCGGCCTCGTCGACCACTGGTTCGAGGTGGGCGGCAAGGACGGATACGGGAACGACTTCCTGACGATCCGGTCCGACGCCTTCCGCGTCGAGCCCGGCGTGATCGGCCGCATCATCAGCCTGCTCCCGCCGCCGTACAACCCGCGCGACGTGCTCACGGGCTTCCGCGTCTACACCGATCCCGACGACAAGGTCCTCGAGTACGTGATCGTGAAGCTGCGAGCCGACGACGCCACGGGCGCGCTCAACAACTTCCAGGGCCAGGTCGTCGCGCGCGGCGACGTCAAGCCGAACGAGGATGGCACGCAGTGGTTCGCCGAATGGCGCCCCGCGAAGGACACGCCCCTCGGCTGGTACCGCTTCCGCATCCAGGGCGCGGACCTCTACGGGAACCGCATCGAGCAGTACAGCGGCGCGTTCCAGATCACGCCTTCGCAGCTCGCCGTCGAGTTCTTCTCCCAGAGCCGCGAGATGGTCCCCGGTGAGGCCTTCGAGGCCACCTTCCGCGTCCGCTATCCGGATCAGTCTCTCCTCGACGACAAGCGCGGCCGCGTCACCGCCCAGATGGCGCGAGACGGCGTCCCCGTCGCCCCCGAGCCGACGACGGCCTGGGACGGGAACCGCTGGACCGCGATCTGGGAGACGCCCGACCCCCTCGACCACGGGAAGTACGTCCTCATCATATCCGGCTTCGACCTCCTCGGGAACACGGTCATCCGCACCGGGACGTCGTCCATCGACTACGCCCCCTCGAACCTCGAGAAGCTCCTCGGCGTGCCCGCACCCGGGCTCCCGATGGCCCTCCTCGCGATCGCGGCGCTCGCCCTCGCCTTCCGGCGCCGGACGTAGGGGGCGCCGGCGGACGCCGTAGAGCGAGGGGCCGGCGTGAGACAGGTGACCCTTGAACTGTCGCGGGGCCCCGGCGTCCGGCGGGGGGTCAGCCGTCCTCGATCCCAGCTCGGCGACTTCGCCTCGCCCGCCTTGGGTTCACCAGGTCGGGGGCCCCGACGCCTCTCCCGCGTCGTCTTCCCGACTTTCGTCATCCATCCGACCTCGAAATCCCGAATCGGCATCGAACAATCCTCCCCTTGGCGTCCCCTGGCCGGCGGAGTGGCCGGAATTCCGAACCCGAGGGGACATGTGTGACACAAACCTTAAGGCGCCTCATTCGAACCTTCGACTCAGCCCCTCTTGCGGGGGGTGTTGCCGAAGCCCCGGGAAACCCGCTTGCCGGCGGGACCCGGGCGCGCGGGAGGAATCCCGCGGAATCGAAGAACGACATCGCTTAGCCTACGCTGGAGAGGTAACCGTGACCGTGAACCCACAGAGACTCGCTCGCCTTCAGGAGTATGGCCTCACCGAGTACGAGGCCCGCGCCTACCTTGCGCTCCTGGACCTGGACATGGCGGAGGCGAGCCACATCGCCGACCTGAGCCGCGTCCCCCGGACGAAGATCTACCACGCCCTCGATGGCCTGGAGTCCAAGCACCTCCTGAAGGTCATCCCCGAGCGCCCGAAGCGCTACGTCGTGCAGCCCTTCACGGGCTACCTCGAGGAGCTCGAGAAGGGCCTCCTCGCGAAGGCGAGCGGCATCGGCTCCCAGAAGGAGACCCTCGCCGCCGAGTTCGCGCCGAAGGGCCGCGTCGTCGTCGAGGACGCCGGCGGGTTCCTGGTCCTCAAGGGCCGCGCGAACATCGCGTCGAAGCTCTGCGAGATGATCACGAACTCCGACGTGAACGTCGCCGTGCTCGCGTCCGCCCCGGCCGCGCGCCGCCTCGCGTACCACGCCGAGACCCTCAACGAGAAGGCGCGCCGCGGCGTGAACGTGCGCGTGCTCTCGCCCGCGACGAACGACGTCGACCCGCAGGTCGAGTCGCTCTCGCAGTCCGCGGAGACGCGCCACACGCAGTTCGACTTCGGCGCCGTGACCCTCATGTTCGTGGACGACCGCGAGATGATCCTCGCGCACCACGTGCCGGACGACCACCACTACTTCCAGGGCTCGGACGTCGCGTTCTGGACGGACGACCAGGCGCTGGTCGCCTCGCTCAAGGCGCTCTTCACGCTCGCGTGGAGCCTGTCGGAGGAGAACGCTTCGACGGCTGCGACGCGCGCGGCGCAGAAGGCGCTCGCGGCGGCGATCGGCGACCTGCGGCTGCCCGCTTGAGCTGCGTGAAAGGCCGCGATGACGCGACTACGCGATGACGCGATGGGGACGGTCCAAGTCCCATCACGACATCGCGTAATCGCGTAATCGCGGTATCGGGGGACTCTCCCCCGATCCTCCACCTCATCGCTCCCGGAGCGGGAGCTCCACCAGCGAGGTACGGCACGAGGGCTGAGCGAGCCCGACGGGCGACTTGTGCGCCCGACAGGCGGGCCGGGAAGGCTACCGGCCCGCCCTGACTTTCCTCCACCAACCATCGGCCCAGGTGACACGCGATGCGCGGCTGCGCAACCCTTGTAAACAAGGCATCCGGACACGCTGTCACCCCCGACGGTTGGCAAGCTTTTCCTGCACAATCGGGAAGCCTCAACATTCAAGAGAGGGGAAGCGCACGACAACTCGTCCCCCACCTGGGTGAGGGAGCGGGCGTCCTGCGCTTGCCGGCGACGGACGCCCCGGCCGCTTGCCGGCGGCCGATCGAGAATAGAGGTGTTGCCAGATGCTGAAGATGCGGCTCTTCACGAAGAGGCTCGCGACGTTCAGCGTCCTCGCAGTGTTTCTTTGCACGGCGATCGTCACCGCTCAAACGCAGCAGCAAGTCGTCTCGGGTCACGTCACATGGACGACGCTCGAAGGGTTCAACGAGTGCTACGCCGGCCTGGCCGGCCTCGTCCAGAACCGTGTCCTCTGGTTCAACGACCAGGTCCTCATCGACAACTTCGCGATCGGTGACCGCTGGATCTACGTGACGGAAGCGGGCGCGCCCGACCCGCGCGACTACACGCTCGCATTCGTCCGCAACTTCACATTCGATGACCCGAACGGGATCTGGTGGAACGTCACGGAATGGCAGTACGCCGCTCCCGCCCACTGGGAGAAGGTCGACGCGCCGGACACTGGGAACAGCGGGAACATCGGGAACGACGTCACCACCGTCCACGGAGGCGAGCAGGCCCGCGTCGGCCTCTACTACGTCTGGACGGTCAAGGTCCTCCCGCTTCCGGCCGAGGACCGCCACCGCGGTCCGTTCACCGACCACTCGCTGTACAACTTCGTCGCCGTCATCGACATCTGCAAGTTCGTCGCAGAAGCGAACGCCGAAGTCGACGGCTGGGAAGAGAACCCGCAGAGTCAGTACGATCCATCCCCGAACTCAGAGTACCCTTACCGGCCCGCGTCCGGCGTCGATCCGACTCACATGCACAAGACGTACGCAGCCGACGTCTCGCTCGGCCTCAAGCCGAAGGATGGCGGCATCCTCGTTCCGCTGAACGAGGCTGGATTCGACCATGCCTACGGAGCGAACGATGAGTTCAACGCCATCACCCCCTGAGCCCCGAATCACGATCGCCCCCGGTTGCCGCCGGGGTATCTGAACCGAAACACCCGACAACGGAAAACAGCTGGAGAGAACAAGGATGCCGATCACGACCGACCGATTGGAAAAGATGCAGGAATACGGCCTCACCGAGTACGAGGCGAGGACGTACCTCGCGCTGCTCGACCTCGGTGTGGCGACCGCCCGCGACATCGCGAACCTGTCTCGCGTGCCGCGCACGAAGATCTACAGCGTGCTCGACGACCTGCACGCGAAGCAGCTCGCGGAGATCATCCCCGAGCGCCCGAAGAAGTACGAGGTCGTCCCCTTCGACCGCTACCTGAAGACGTTCGAGCGCGACTACCAGGCGAAGCTCAAGAAGATCGACGAGGACAAGCACATGCTCGCGACGGCCGCGACGGGCACGGCGACGAGCGGCGACAAGGCCGGCTCGTTCAACGTCCTGAAGGGCCGCAAGAACGTCATCAACCGCAAGTACGAGATGATCCAGCGCGCGAAGAAGTCCGTCCTCGAGATGGGCACGGAGTTCTCCGGCGTGCGCATGGGCTACTACCTGCCCCTCCTGCGCGAACGGGCGAAGGAAGGCGCGGACGTCCGCATGCTGTTGCCGGTCGCGCAGGCGAACCTCGAGAACGTGGCCGAGGTCGGCCAGTTCGGCGAGGTGCGCCACGCGTCGAACAAGGCGCCCGGTTCGGTCATCCTCGTGGTGGACGACGAGGAGGTCCTCATCTGCCACTACGTGCCGGACGACGAGCACCTGTTCAAGGGCGAGGACGTCGCGATCTGGTCCGACGACAAGGCCATCGTCCGCGACATGAAGAACACGATCCTCGCGAACTGGGAGCAGGCCGCGCCGCTCGCGGACGCGCTCAAGGCCCTCAAGGTCAAGCTGCCCGGCACGGAGACCGCCTGAATCTGCGGGAGGCCTTGAGATGAACTTCAAGAAGCTGACCATCGCCGCGACCGTCGGGCTCCTCGTGGTGCCCGCGTTCGCGAGCGCGTACACGTACAAGACCGGCGACTACGGCGGCCGGACCGAGACCCTCGTCGAGGGTCACACGGTCTTCGCCGTGGTCCAGGCCACGATCTGCATCGACACCGAGACGGACGAGTCGAAGGGCTGCCCCGGCGGCACGAACAGCGACTTCGACGTCTCATACGACGTGCGAGCGAACATGACGGTGCAGCGCATGGGCGCGGCCGTCGCCGTGCTCGTGCGCGACCGCGTGAAGGAGGTCTCGGCGGCGCCGATGAACCCGAAGTGCGCGACGAACCGCGACCTCGTGGTGACGTTGTTCTACGAGAACCCGGGCGTCCTCTGGTTCAACGACCAGTTCCTCGTCGGCGACGACCTCGACATCATCGAGGCCGACGTCGACGCGAACGCCGACATCTGCACGAAGAAGTCGACCATCGACTTCAACGCCAACGCCCTGTCCTGGCGCTACCCCTGCGGTGGATGGGTCTGGGCGACGCAGTCCGGCAACCCGGACCCGCGCACGTTCGCGTCCTGGGCCTACCAGGAGTCGTACTACGTCACGGACCCGAACGACAAGGTCTGGATCATCGACAAGTACAGCCTGGCGCCGCTGGGCGTCGGGCCGCTCGCCCCCATCGACCAGATGGGCGACTTCGGCCTGGACGACGACGACGGCTCGCCGTACCCGTACGCTTACGACTCGGACGACCTCTACGACGGGGACCTCCGGGCGGTGTTCGGTCCCGCGCCGACGAACGGCGCGCCGCTCCAGTACTACCTCGGCGGGTTCAACGCGTGGATCGTGCCCCTCCAGGGCACGGGTGCGTGCATGAAGCCCGGCGACCTCGACGTCGGACCGACCTCGGGCC
>DATDQL010000093.1:0-2067 GCA_035292305.1 Thermoplasmatota archaeon | reverse complement strand
CGACGTGACGGAGGCGCCCGTCGCTGTCGCGAACCTCGACCGCGGGCGCCTCGGCGGCGAGGTGATCGCCCGCGTGGCCCCCGAGTCGAAGTTCCGCGTGAAGTTGACCGGGAACACGACGCCGACGCGCACCTCCTGCGCGCGGACCGCGCGCTCGACCTCGGCTTCGCTCGTGTAGGTCACGAACTCGACGACCTCGGGGTCCACGCGGGCGATCACCTCGCCGCCGAGGCGCCCGCGGTCGAGGTTCGCGACAG
This sequence comes from Thermoplasmatota archaeon, assembly GCA_035292305.1. Classification (GTDB taxonomy): domain Archaea; phylum Thermoplasmatota; class SW-10-69-26; order JACQPN01; family JAJPHT01; genus DATDQL01. The sequence continues at coordinate 1,810 of DATDQL010000093.1, read as the reverse complement.
CGACGGGCGCCTCCGTCACGTCGCCTCCGAGCGCGTAGCCGAAGATCGCCATCATGATGATCGGCTGGACGAGGATCATCGCGATCGTGCGGCGGTCGCGCCGCAGCTGGCGCAGGACGCGGCGGGTCACGACTAGGACCCGGCGGCCGGGCAGCTCACGCGGCGACGTTCGCGCGCCTCCGGAAGTGCAGGAACGCGTCCTCCAGGTTGTCCGCGCCGGCCTCCCGGAGGAGGTCCTCCGTCCGGCCGGTCGTCAGCATCCGGCCCTTGTGGATGAAGCCGATGCGGTCGCACCGGCGCGCCTCCTCCATGTGGTGCGTGGTGATGATGATCGAGGCCCCCGCGCGTGCCATGGCGCGGAACGCCTCCCAGAGCTCGAGCCGCAGGACGGGGTCGACACCGACCGTGGGCTCGTCGAGGAAGAGCACGTCCGGGCGGTGCGCGAGCGTCGAGGCGAGCGACGCGCGGCGACGCATGCCGCCGGAGAGGTCGCCGACGACCCTCGCGCGGTCCTCGAAGAGGTGGACGGATTCGAGCGCCGCGCGGACGCGCTCGGGGTCGGGGCGCTCGTAGAGGCCGGCGAAGAACTCGACGTTCTCCTCGACGGAGAGGTCGACGTAGAGCGCCTCCTCCTGCGGCATGTACCCGACGTGCTGCCGCATGGCGAGCGGGTCGCCGCCTCTCAGGCGCGCGACGCCCTCGGTCGGCCGGTCGAGCCCCGTGAGGATGCGGATGAGGGTCGTCTTCCCGGAGCCGTTCGGGCCGATGAGGCCGAAGAGCTCGCCGGGAGGGACCGCGAGGTCGAGACCGTCGAGCGCCGTCACCGCCGTCTTGCCCTTTCCGAAGCGCTTCACGAGCCCGTGGACCTCGAGGACCGGTTGCGGCATCCTATCCTCCGCGGCGCCGGACGAGGGCGGCCAGCGCAACCCCGGCGGCGGCGAGCGGCCACGCCGCGGACGGCGTGTCGCTCGTCTGCGCGCCGCGGATCGCGCGCGCGTCCCCCGCGACCGTCGCGGCGTGGAGCCCGCCGCGCTCGTCGTTCCACGCGACATCGAGCGTGGTGGGTCCGGGGGCGGCGCCGGCGACCGGGACGCGGAAGCTCGCGGGCTCGTTCGGCTCGAGGTCCTCGATGAGGACGGGCGCCGAGCCTCCCTGGGAGATCTGAGGGTTGTATGCCGTCCCGGTCCCCGTGTTCACGAGGATCCCGGAAAGCTCGTCCTCGGACGCCTCGAGCGAGAGGAGCCGCAGGCGCACGGGGCTCTCGACGGGGATCGCGAAGTCGAAGACGTCGTCGCGGGCGCCGCCCGCGATGTACGCGGCGCGCACCTGGAGCGCGACGAAGTCCGTCGCGACGAGGGCCGTGCGGACGGAAGCGGTCGCCTTCGCGACGGCGCCGGCTTCGAGCCGCGCGGGCGCCGCGAGGCGGCCGCCGTCCGCGGCCGCGACGATCGTCGCGCCCGCAGCGGGGGCGACGATGGTGAGCTGGAGGTGGTCGATCGCCGTGGGCCCCGCGTTCCGGAGCGAGAATGCGAGCGTCGCGTTCTCGCCCGCCGCGACCGACGCGGTCGCGAGGCCGACCTCGAGTGGCCCGCGCGTCGTGCCGGAGACCTGGAACGCGAGGAGGTGCTCAGCGTCGACGCGCGCGCCGGCGGCGTCCGTGTAGCGTAACGTCGCCACGAGCGCATGCGGCCCCGCCGAGGACGGCGTCCGCAGCGGCACCCGGAGGACCGCGTCCCCGCCCGCGTCGAGCGGCGGCACGGTCCACGTGTCGTCCCCGGCGAGCACGAGGCCGCTGCCGGTCGCGGGCGTG
>DATDQL010000092.1:0-2928 GCA_035292305.1 Thermoplasmatota archaeon | reverse complement strand
GTCGACGCGCCCGCCGCGACGCCGCCCGCCGGATACCGCAGGAAGAACGGGACCTGGATGGAGTCCGTGTACGGGACCATCTTGTTGTACCAGCCGTGCTCGCCCCAGAGCAGCCCCTGGTCCGCGGTGAAGATCACGAGCGTGTTCTCGAGCTCGCCTTGCGCCTCGAGCTGCGTCATGATCTCGTCGACCATGTCGTCGACCGTGAGGAGCGTCCGCAGGTAGATCTGGCGGTCGAACGGAACGTTCGAGCTCACCTGGGCGAGCGTCGTGACCGCCTCCGGGCCCTTGTCGAAGGGAGCGCCCGCGGCCGCGGAAAGGAGGGGCACCGTCGCCTGGACGTGCTGGGGCTTGTCGGTGCGGTCGACCTCCTGCGTCGCGGGGTTGCCGAGCCAGGGCGGGTAGAGCACGTTCGCGTACTTCTCCTCCGGGATCCACGGGCTGTGCGGTGCGTACGGCGTGAGGTAGACGTACCACGGCTGCGTGTCGTTCGCCTCCGTCGCTGCGAGGAACCCTTGCGCCCGCCCCTTGATGAAGAGGGGCGAGTAATCGACCGTGCGGCGCACGCCGTGGTCGTTGAACGCGACGTTCGTGTAACCCGAGCCGTGGAACGCCCAGTCGTCGAAGTACTTGGGCGTTCGCGTGAGCGGGTAGCTGTTGAAGAACTTCCCGAACGCGGCCGTCGTGTAGCCTGCGTCCTGCAGGTAGCGCTGGATCGAGGCGTCCTCGTCGATGTTCCCCGCGAGCGCTGTCGTGAACACGCCGCTGTTGTGGATGTACTGGCCGACCCAGACCGTGGACCTCGCGGGGCAGCAGATCGCCGCCGCGGAGAACGCCTGGGTGTAATCGGTGCCATCTTCGCGGAACCACGCCATCGTCTTCGGCATGAACTCGAGCGTGTCCGCGCGTCGGTGGTCGTCGGTCATGATGATGAGGACGTTCGGCGGTCCGGTGGGGTCGGTCCCGGTGACGTCCCCCGCGAGCACGGGGGTCAGGAGAAGCGATCCGATGACGACGAGAGGGAGAGTCCTCTGCATGCACAGCCTCCGCGTGCCGATCGGTGCCGCGGCGGCTCGAACGTTTCCGCGTCACTGCTGTGACAGCGGCGCCGAGCGCCCGCCATCCGAGAGCCGCGCCGGGACGCCTCCCGCGACCGGCAGGTATTAGTCCTGGCCCGCGTAGCGGGGGCTGCAAAAGGAAGCGCCCCCGTTGGCGGCATGCCGCGTTGACCGCGGCCCTGTTCTTGCGCGCTTCGCGCGCCCGACTCCTTCTTCAGCGAGAACCCGCACATGCAACCCCAGATCGAGGTCATCCCTCTCGGCGGCCACAGCGATTTCGGCCGCAACATGACCGCCGTCCGCGTCGGACGCGACATCGTCATCTTCGACATGGGGGTCAAGCTCGACCCCCTCCAGGACCTACCCGAAGGCGAAGGCGTGGACACGCTCTCCGCCGCCGAGCTCACGGCGATCGGCGCGATCCCCGACGACGCGCCGCTCAGCGCCGTCGACGGGAACGTCGTCGCCATCGTCGTCAGCCACGCGCACGCCGACCACGTCGGCGCCGTCCAGGTCCTCGCGGGCCGCTACCCGAAGGCCCCCATCTACGGGAGCCCGTACACGATCGCGTTCGTCGAGGACCAGTGCACTCCGCGCGACCGCCGCCTCGCGTCCGAAGGCCGGCTCACGATCCCGAACCGCCTCGTCGCCCTCGGCCCGAAGGACCGCGCGCGCCTCGGCCGCGGCGCCATCGAGCTCGAGCTCGTGCACGTCACGCATAGCATCCCAGGGACGACGATGCCCGTGCTCCACACGGCTGCCGGCGCCATCGTGTACGCCCTCGACTTCAAGCTCGACGACACCCCGATCCTCGGCAAGGGCCCGGACTACGCGCGTCTCGCCCAGATCGGGCGCGAGGGCGTCCACGTCCTCATCACCGAGGCGACCAACGCGGAGCGGGACGAGAAGACGGACAGCGAGAAGGTCGCGCGCACGCGCCTGCGCGACCTCCTTCTCGGCGTCGACCACGACGACGAGGCGATCTTCGTCAGCACGTTCAGCAGCCACGCGGCGCGCCTCGCCAGCATCTTCGACCAGGCTGACGCGCTCGACCGTGACGTCCTCCTCCTCGGCCGCAGCCTCGACCGGTACACGGGCGTGGCCGCGCGCACAGGCCACCTCGACGTCCCCGGCTTCGTGGAGACCGCGCCTTCCCGCCGCCACGCGGACGACGCCCTGCGCCGCGTCGCGGACGACCCGACGCGGTTCGTCGTCGTGCTCACCGGCCACCAGGGCGAGCCCGGAGCGATGCTCACGCGCATCGCGGCGGGGGAGACGACCTACAACCTCACCGACCGCGACGACGTCGTCTTCGCGAGCAACGTCATCCCGACGGACACGTGCACGGCGCAACGCGCGGACCTCGAGGCACGGTTGCGTCGCGCGCACGCCCGCGTCTTCAAGGGGGCCCACGCGAGCGGCCACGCGAGCGCCATCGACCACCGCGAGCTCCTCGTGCTCCTCCAGCCCGAGCACATCGTGCCCGCGCACGGCGGTCTAGCGATCCAGAACGCGTACGCAGAGCTCGCGGCCGCGGAAGGTTGGCGGCTGCGCGAGCGCGTGCACGTGCTCGCGAACGGCGAGCGCCACGTCGTCGGCGCGGCGCCGAGCCCCGGCCCGCGCCGTCACGAGGAGATCCCGCGCGCCGCGGCCGTGCGGCGGCGGGCACCTCGCGTCCGCGCGCGTTGAACCCGACCCGCCGCGCCTGCCGGACGCGACCCCGCGCGCGTGCGCCCCGCGCCGTTGAATAGGCGGCGCGCGTTCGAGGGGTCGCGTGCCCGCGGACCTCCGCCTCGTCCTGCCGTTCATCCTCGCGGGAGCCTTGCTCTACTCGACCGTCGGCCACGGCGGCGCGACGGTGTACCTCGCG
>DATDQL010000091.1:0-3493 GCA_035292305.1 Thermoplasmatota archaeon | reverse complement strand
CGTCGGGAGGACGCAGCACCCGCGAGAATATTGCGCGCGAACATCGCTCGATGTTCGCGCGAGGCGGGCGGGGCGCCGAGCTCACGGCGCCTTCGTCCGCTCGATCCCGAACGCGACGTTCATGTTCACCTTGTACTCGAGGATCTTGCCCCCGTCGCATCTGACGCTCATGTTGAGGATGTGGGCCCCGGTGATGCCCCGCGTCGTCGCGGCCGAGTCCTTCAGCGCATTCCGGATCGCGTCCTCGAAGCTCTTCTTGGAGGAGGCGACGAGCTCGACGATCTTGGCGGTGCGGTGCTCGCGCGGCATCGACCCGTTCGTGCCCGTCGTCTGGACTTTCTGGCTTCCGGTCGAGCGGCCTTGGACGGTTCCCTTCGAGATGGCCATGTGAGGTCTCCTGGATCGAGAAGGCGTCGCGGGTGCAAAGCGTTGCTCGCTCGCGGATACCTCGCCGCGGGGGCTTGAAGACGGGGGACCGGCATCCGGTCGTCGTGCCGGTCGCGTGGAACCCGTGGGCCCTGCTCGGCCTCGCCGCGATGGCGATCTCATGGGCCGCGGCCGGGGTCGTGTATTTCACGGCGCCGCGGCGCTCGGCGAACCGGCGGCTCGCACTGCTGCTCCTCGTGGACGGGGTGACGCTCGGCTGCTGGATGGGGCTCGCCGACATGATGCGGGACGAGTTCGACGCGTTCCGCTGGTACATCGTAGGCTATGCGGCGATGGCGGCCGCGTCGCCGCTCTACCTGTCGTTCCTCGGGACGCTCGACGTGGGCATCGCGCGACCGTTCCGGTCGGCGAGCACCGTTCGGGTGCTCGGCGCGGTGTCGCTGCTCGCCGCCGGGGGCGTCGTCCTGTTCGGCGGGTCGTTCGTCGCGCTCATCCCGGACGGGCTCGGGGGGTGGTTCGACACGAACGAGCCGGGGTCGTTCGTCGTCGTGGCGCCGTACATCCTTTCCGCGGTGTACGGGCTCGCCGCGTCGATCGTCGCGTTCCGGGCCACGCGACCGGGCTCCGTCGCGCGCGGTCGCGCTCGCGCATACGCGTTCGCGTTCGGGACGCGCGACTCGTCCTACGTCGTCCTGGGGGTGGGCGCGACCGCGGCGCTCTACACGACCCCGCTCGATCCGGAGATCGCGGCCGCCGTGGTCACGCTCGCGCTCCCGACCGTCCAGATGGTCTTCGTCGGCCTGCTCGCCTACGGCATCCTCAAGACGCAACTCTTCGACGTCGACCTCCGGCTGCGCCGCGGCATCCGCCGGGGCACGGTCGGGGCGATCTTCCTCGCGGTCTTCTTCGTCGTCGCCCAGGTCGCGCAGACGTTCCTGACGGACGCGTTCGGGTACGCGGTGGGCGGCGTCGTCGCCGGTCTCCTCCTCTTCGCCCTCGCGCCGCTCCAGCACCTTGCGGAACGCGTGGCCGCCGCGGCGACGCCGGGGGCGACCGCCCTCGCGTCGCTCGCGCCCGACGACCGCGTCGCACTCTATCGCGAGCAGGCGGTGGCGGCGTGGGAGGACGGCGCGATCGACCGCAGCGAGCGGCGCCTTCTCGACGTGGCCCGCGAGCGGCTCGGGCTCACCGTGGACGAGGCAGCGCGGATCGAGCGCGAAGCGGCGGGGGCGTAGCCGTCCCGAGGTCCACGGAACGTCCGGGCAAGGGAGATGGCCGTGTCGGGAGCTCACCGTGCCGTGATCGAGCTCACGTCTGGGGTCCTCGGAGCGCTCCTCGCCTCGGCCGGGATCGGGGGTCCGTCGCTTTACTTCCTCGGCCGGCTCCGCGCGGAACTCGACCGGGCCCGGACCGACATTGAAGCGCAAGCCGCGCGTCTCGGGAGCCTGGAACGCGATCTCATCGAGACGCGAGCAGAGATCTCAGCGCTCACGCGCCCCATCGTAAAGGCTAAGGTTGCCGAGGACACACTCCAGGGGGAGCAAGGATGACGTTCGACGCCCGGCGATGGAACGAGCTCCTGCACCGGTTCTACGAGGATACGCTCACGATCGCCGAGAGTCGGGAGTTGCGGGCCTTGGTCCGGGAGCAGATCACGCGTGTTCGGAAGGCGGGGGGTCCGGAGGAGAAACTCCGGGACCTCATCCTCCTCCGCAGCGCGACGTACGAGAAGGAAGGGCTCTGGGCCGAGAGCTGACGCCCCGCGGAAGCCTCTTCCCCCCGGGCACCCGTGATGCTCCGTGGACCCCGCCTCGTTCTGGCCCGCGCGCCCGGAGGACTCGCGCAAGGGCGACTTCGGCCGCGTCCTCGTCGCGGGCGGCAGCGAGGTCTACGCCGGCGCGCCCGCGTTCAACGCCCTCGCCGCGTTGCGTGCCGGCGCGGACGTCGTGCACGTTGTCGCGCCGAGGCGCGCCGCGGACCTCGTCGCCGGGTACGGTCCCGACCTCATCACGCACGCCGGCGACGCGCGGTGGCCGGACCCGAAGGTCGTCCTCGAGACCGCCGCGAGCGCGGACGCCCTCGTCGTAGGCGGGGGTGTCGAGCGCTCGCCGGCCGCCCATGCGGCGCTGCGCGAGATCGTGCGCGGCGCGCCGTGCCCGCTCGTCGTGGACGCGGAGGCGTTGCACGCGCTCGCCCAGGAACCCGAACCGCTCCGCGGGAAGACCGCCCTCCTCACGCCGCACCCAGGCGAGTTCCGCGTGCTCGCCGGCGAGCCGTGGCCGACCGAGCGCGCGGCGCGGAAGGAGGCGACTCGCGCGCTCGCCCGACGCTTCGGCTGCACCGTCGTCGTCAAGGGCCGCTGGGACTTCGTCTCCGACGGGACGCACGTGCACGTCGACGAGGCGGGCTCGCCTTACCTTACAAAAGGCGGCCACGGCGACCTGCTCGCGGGCGCGGCGGGAGCGATCCTCGCGCGCGGCCGCGCGCCCTTCGACACCGCGGGTGCCGCGACGTGGCTCGTGGGGACGGCGGGGCGTCTCGCGGCCGAGGAGTTCGGCGAGGCGACGCTCGCGAGCGATGTGCTTGCGAGGTTCCCGGACGCGCTCGCCACGCTTCGCGCGGCGAGCGCGAAGGGGCACGGATGAAGGACGAACGATGAGGGACCACCGTTCCTCGCGTCCCGCCGAACCCTGCCCCTTCGCCCTCGTCCCCTCCCCATCGGCCCGCGCCCTCGTCCCGTCCCCTTCATCCCTCGACGCCTCATCCTTCATCCTCGGCCGTTGCGAAGCTTCTTGACCCACACGGCGGCTCCGGGCGCGTGTCGCGCGACGCGCTCATCAAGGGCCTCTGGCCGGACAAGGCGCTCTACGGCTCCGTCATGCTGTTCGTGACGGCCCTCGTGGGCGTCGTGTGGGCGCTCGTCGAGAAGGCGATCGGCGTCGAGTTCGGGACGCGCGTACCGACGCTGCTGCACCCCTACGACGACCCCCTGATCCCCGCCGCGCTCTCGCTCCTCGCGGCCGCCCTCGCGTTCGTCGCTCTGCGCCGCCGGCAGAGCGCATGGGCGATGGCCGGGGCGCTCGTGGGCATCCTCGGCGTCGGCATG
>DATDQL010000090.1:0-5299 GCA_035292305.1 Thermoplasmatota archaeon | reverse complement strand
CGCGGACCGCGGCATTGCCCACGTCCTATACATGAGCACGACGAACGCGGGCACATACGACATGCTGCACCGCTCCTCGACGAATGGCGGCCTCACGTGGTCGACGGCCACCAGACTCAACGACGGTGTGCTGTGCCTGTGCCTGGGCTTGCAGAATACCTTCGGGCGCGAGGGCGGACTGCCACCCTATCCCAACGTGGGCCATTACCTTGGGTTGGACGCCCGGGCGGGCCTTGTGGTGCCCATTTGGCCAGCCTTGACGCAGCCGCAAGGGGTCCAGGACCTCATTGCGAGACCAGCTCGAGCCGGTTGAACACGAGTTGGGACGCGGAGTGGGTCGCCCATGAGGCGCCGGCCCCCCATGGTTTCCGTGGCCCTCGCGACGCTCGCCATCATGGCAACACCCCGCTCCGACTTCGATGCGGCGTGTGCGACGACGCCGGCCCCGTCTTCGAGGCGCTCCACACCTGGAGCGAGCGCCACGACCTGAAGCCCGCGAGCCCTCCGACGGAGCCTGCTCGGGCCTGACGGCGGCGGCGACAGGCTCGCCGCGCCTCACGCTGTGGATTCGTACCGTATCGCGAGCGTCCACGCGTTCCCCGTATCGGCTTCCCCGCCCGCGGGAAGGCTGAACGGTCCGACCTGCACGGTGCGGTCCCCGGCCTGCGTGAGGCGCACGGCGATCTCGTACACGCCCGGCATCGAGGGAGCTGCCAGCTCGATGGTCCCCTCGGCGCCGGCGGCGTTCGCCGTCTCCGGGCCCGTCGTCCGCGTCCCGTCCGGCGCGAGGATCTCGAGGACGAACGTGTCCGGCTGGTTCGTCGTCCCCGTCCCGCCGGCCTCGTCGCTCCACGTAAGGACGAACGTGACGTTGCCGACCGCGCCGTCGGGGAGCGCGAGCGGGACGTCCGTCGACTCGCCCTCCTCCGTCGTCCCCCGTGCGTCGGGAAGGCTCTGGCTCACGAGCGCACCGCCCGCTGCGGGGCCCGCGGGGCGCGGGCCCAAGGCACCGTCATCGAGGACCCCCGCCGTGACGACGAGGGCCGGCACGAGGAGCACAGCGATCACGGCGGCGACGGGGCCGGCGAGCCGCGCGAGCGGACGCCGCCCTGCGGACGAGGTTCGCTGCGGGGCGAGGAGGCGGTTGTAGAGCACGAGCGCGGCGACGGTCACGAACCCGACGGAGGCCATCACGGCCCAGAAGGTCGTCGGCCGGCCCGCGTCCTGCGCGAGCCGACCGTACGCGACGCCGCCGAGCGCCGCGCCGAGGTAGTACCCGAGCCCGATCGCGAGGAACGCGAATCCCATGTAGACCGCTTCCTTGCCTTTCGGGGCGATCTGCGCGACGTAGCTCAGGTACGAGGGGTGCGTGATGAGCTCGCCCGTCCCGAAGACGAGGAACCCGAGGAGGAAGAGCCATGGCGAGCGCGAGAAGCCGAGGATCACGAACCCGACCGCGAACGTGGCGATGCCGACGACCATCGAGGCGAGGGGGGGTCGACCCTGCAGGAGTTTCCCGACGACCGGTGCGCCGAGGATGATGACGAGGGGGTTCAACGTCGCCATGAGGGCGGGGTTGAACCAGGGAGGCATGCGGGCGAACTCGACCATGTAGACGGGCAGCCAGCTCTGGTTCATCGCGTACATGACCCAGAAGCCGGTGTAGACGAAGACGAGGACACCGAGACGCCACTCGCGGAACACCGCGAGGATCGAGCCGAGCGCCGCGAGAACGCGGACTTCGCGCTGTGGCGGTCGGACGTTGCGGAAGACGACGAGGCTGAGGAGGAGGTTGAGGGCGGCGAGCGCGACGCCGGTCCCGAACGCGACGATCGCGAGGAGCGAGGGATACCGGAGGCCGACGAGGCCGACGAGGAGCGGGAACGCGAACCCGCCGATGTTGACGAAGGCGTAATAGACGACGAAGCCCGTCGTCCGCTGATCCTCCGTCGTGGTCTGCCCGATGAGCGCGGCCGCGAGCGGCTTGAAGACGCCCGCGCCGAACCCGATGAGGAGCACGCCCGCGACGACGGCGGGGACCGCCGTCGCGAACGCGAGCGTCGCGTAGCCCGCGCACACCGACGCGAACGACGCCACGAGGCCGGTCTTGTAGCCGTACTTCTCGCTGAACGGCGCGGACACGATCGGGACGAGGTAGTTCAGAAGGAGCAGCGATCCTACGATCGACCCGACGACGGCCGGGTCCAGCCCTCGGTCGAGCGTCAGGACCACGGCGAGGACGGCGATGACGCTGTAGAACGCACCGCGCTCGAACAGCTCGATGACGTTGATGACCCAGAAGTCGCGCGAGAAGCGCGGGATGCGCGCCAGGAGACCGCCTTCAGCCATGGACGCCCGCGCAGGCGCCGCGGAGGTCATGCACCTTTTGGTGGTCAATCGCTCAGCACGAGCATCACGAAGCTCCAGAGGAGCACGAACACGAACGCCACGAACACGTAGGACACGATCTGCTCGCCCCTGCCGAGGCCGAGCACGACGGCGACACCGAGGATGAGCGCTCCGAGCAGGATCGTGAGGTTCTGCTTGAAACCTTTCTTCTCCTGGATCTCGCGGTGCTGCGGGAAGTCAGGGAGGTCCACCTTGAGCCGCACTTCGTTCTGCTCGATCTTGCGCACGATGCTCGCCATGCGGTGCGGCATCTGCTTCAAGAAATCGCTCATCTGGTACGCCATGTCGATGAGCGCCTCCTTCCTGTTCTCGACCGTGAACGCCTCCTTCCGGATGTACTGAAGGACGTACGGCTCGAGGACCGCGACGAGCTCGTACTCCGGGTCGAGCTTCTTGCACAGGCCCTCGAACTGGAAGAGCGCGCGGGTGATGAGCATGAAGTCCGGCGGCAGCAGCATGTTGTGCTTCTGCGCGACCTGGATGATCATGTCGAGCACGACCGGGTCGCCGACGCTCGCGCGCTCCCGCTCGTGGTAGTCCATGATCTTCTCGACGTCGCGGTGCAGCGACCGGATGTCGACCTCGCCGAACACGTTGCAGATCTCGATGAGGCTCTGCGAGACGGACTCGAGGTCGTTCCGCACGAAACCCATGATGAGCGACAGGATGCGCTCGCTTCGGCGGCGCGTGACCTTCCCCACGGCGCCGAAGTCCAGGAAGGCGATGACGCCGCCGTCCTCCGTCGGGATCGCCATGAGGTTGCCCGGGGACGGGTCGGCGTGGAAGAGGCGGTCCTCGAAGATCTGCTTCGCCATCGCGTACGTGATGATGCGGGCGAGGCGTGGGCGGTCGATCTTCTCGAACGCGGGGTTGTCGAAGTCGCTGAACTTCACGCCCTCGATCCGTTCGAGCGTGAGGACGCGACGGCCCGAGTAGTCCCAGAAGATGCGCGGGATCTTGACGTCGCTGCGCCCCGCGAACGACTCGAACACCTTCTGGTGGTTCGCCGCTTCGTAGCGGTAGTCGAGCTCCTTGACGAGCATCGCGTACACCTCGAGGAGGTGCTCGCGCGGCTGCCAGATGCGGCTCGCGGCGAAGAGGTTCTCCACGAACCGCACGAGCGGCTCCATGATCTGGAAGTCGGTGAAGACGCGCTCCTCGCTTCCAGGCTTCTGGACCTTCACGGCGACGCGCTCGCCGTTCTTCAGCGTCGCGAAATGGACCTGCCCGATCGAGGCGGACGCGATCGCGACCTCGTCGAACCCCGAGAACACGTCGAGCAGCGGGCGCCCGAGCTCGTTCTCGATGACACGCTTCACCTCCTCGTAGGGCGACGGCGTCGTCTTGTCGTAGAGGTGGCGGAACTCGTCGACGAAGGGCTTCGGCACGAGGTCCGGGCGCGTCCCGAGGAGCTGCCCGATCTTCACGAACGTCGGCCCGAGCTCCTCGAGCATGAGCCGCACCTTGCGCGGCATGTCCGGCGGGATCGCGAGCTCGCGCCGCGAAGGACCGAGGCCGCTGCGCTCCGCGAGCGCGAGCTCCCGCATCATGCCGAAGAAGTCGTTCCGATAGAGGATCCGGACGATCTCCACGGTCCGTTGGAGCTTGGAGATCGCCGTTTCCTCGGCCACGCGCGACGTACGAGGGGTCCGCTTATAAGGGATGCGGATGGGGGGAAAACGTGCTCAACGGCCGTAGGCGGACCGGCGGCGGGCGATGCGGGTGACGAGGACAAGCCCATCTTCGGCATCGATTCGGTTGAGCGCACGCCAGGGGCCGACGCGCACGGCCCGCACGTCCTTGGTCCCGCGGAGAACGCGAATGTCGCATCCCGGGCGGGAACGGTACGGGTCCTCGCCGAGGCCGTCGAAGGCCCGCGCGAACCTAGCCTGGGTCGCAGCGTCCAGACCGTCGAGGTCGCGGAGCGCGCCGTGGGCGAGGCGGACGCGGAAGCTCACGCACGGCGGCTGCCGCGCTTCCTCACGTACTTTTCCCGGAGGTCAGCCCAATCGACCCCTTGGAAATTCTGCAGGCGCCGGAAGTGCTCGCGAAGGAACGCGTCGCTCACCTTCTCGATCGGCGCCATGTCCATGAGGTCGTTGATGACCTGATCGTACGTCGCGCCGCCCATGCGGAGCGCTTGGAGGCGCTCCCATGTCTCAGGGCGGACCGGGATCGTGCGGTAGGGCGCGCGTGCGGCCGCCTCGGACATCGAGGACGATGTAGACTTACAATGGTTATAACGGTTGTCACGAGGTCACGGGCGACCGCGCCACGCAGCTCGTCGAAAGCCTGCCAGTCCCGCCACGATGCAACCGGCCGCGATGACGCTCAGCGCCGGCGCCCCTCGCTGATCCGAGCCGCCTCCCGGACATTGCTCCCCGTGCCCTGAGGGAAGGTCGGCCTGCCGCGTAGCCGACAGGAGCGTCGCTTCGACCACTCGCCACTCGAGACAGCCGGCTACGGACCTGAGGTCGAGCTCCCAGCTCGCCTCGACCGTGCCGGCGAACACTCGTTCCTCGGCACTTGTGACGGAGAAGCCGTGCGACACTTTCGCGCGCGCCGCGCCGGCTCCTACCGGGACCGGCAGCCGGAACTGTCGCGGGCCCGGGCCTTCTTCGGTCGTCACGTTGCCAAGATACGCATGGACGACCTCGGTCACGACGCCCGTGGGGAGGGGGTGCTCGTATCGCGCGTCGACGTACAACCCACGGGGGTCGCTGCCGACCACGGGAGCCGTCAAGACCGGCGGACGCAGACGCAACGCCTCGAAGAGGTCCGTCTGCGCGAGGCCGGATGCGCAGCAGAGCGTCGCACCGGGCCGCGTGTCGTTCCAACGCAGCGCGAGCGACCACGGGCCCTCCGGCCAGGCCTCGACCTCGAGGTGGAC
>DATDQL010000089.1:0-5249 GCA_035292305.1 Thermoplasmatota archaeon | reverse complement strand
CCGCCACGTCTCCGTCCGCCCCGAGGCTCCCGCCGTGCGCATCGCGCCGGGGGGGACGACCGACGTCGTCTTCGTCGGCGACGGGCCCGGAGGTCTCGACCTCGCCGCGTCCCTCGTCGGCTCGCTCACGCGGCAAGGCTGGACGGCCGACGAGGCCGAGCGCGCGCTCGTCGTCGGCGCCGACGGCACGGGACGCGCGACGTTCCGCGTCCACGCGCCCGCGGACGCGTTGCCGGGGCAGGTTGCGTTCCTCACCGTGCGCGGCGCCGCGTTCCCCACCGCAGCCGTCCTCGTGGTGGGGGGCCCCGCGGAGCCGCTCCCGCCGCTCCTCGACCCCGCCGCGCCCGACCTCCGCGACCGCGTGGTGCGGCCCTGGACGCTCCATCTCCAGGGTTCGACGCAAGGGACCTCCCCGACGAGCGACCGCCCGATACTGCCTGGTCGGCTCGTCCCCCTCGCGCCCGGCGGCAGCGCGAACGACACGGTGCGCGTCGCGTTCGCCTCGGGCGGCGGCGAGCGACGCGCGGCGGGCGTCTGGCGCAGCGAGCCGCTCGCCGCCACGACGAACGTGAGCGGCCTCGTGCGCGCGGAACTCTGGGCGACGTGGACGGACGTCGAAGGCCTGCGCCTCGTCGCGCTCGTCGGCGCCGACCCGCTGCCGCTCGACTGGACCGGCGACGCCGCGCCGCCCGGGACGCTCGCACTCCGCGGGCTGCAGGCGCAGACCTCGCCCTCGAACGCGGGCCCGCCGAAGGTGCTCGCGGCGGAGGGGACCGCGGCCGGCCTCCCCGTCGCGCGCGGCGAACGGCTCGCCGTCGCGCTCTACTTCGAGAAGACGGGCGGCCAGGGCGTCGCGGTCGCGCGCGCCTTCGGACGGGAGGCCCCGTCGAAGCTCATCGCAGGCGTCGAAGAGCCCGTGTTCCCGACGCCCATCCCCGCCGTCGCGCCTCACGGCGGCGTCGCGACGTTCTCCACGGCGTACGCCTCGCCCGCAGGGTTCGATGCGTTCCGCGGCGCCGAAGCGCGCGTCGGGCCGGCCGGCGGCGCTTCCGAGACGCTCGCGCTCGCAGCGACGGTGCGGACGATGCAGGTCGGCACGGGGACGGACCGCGCATTGCCCGCGGTCACGGGCTCGTTCTCCACGGTCGGCGACGTCGGCACGCGCGAGACGGCGCGGATCACGGTCTCGCCCGACGCGGCGAGGCTCGTCGTCGCGCTTGCCGGCGATCACGCGCAGGACCGGTTCACAGACCACGACCTCGACCTCGAGGTCTTCCGTGGCAGCGGGGCCGGACGCGCGTTCGTGAAGGCCGCGCGGGCGGAGGGTCCCGCGGAGCGGATCGAACTCACGTTCGAGGACCTCGACCGGCACGGCCGCGGCGCATACGAGGTGGACGTGCTCTTCGACCGCGCCGGGACCGCGACCGACGCGACCGTCGACTACACGCTCACGTTCCAGGAGAAGGGCACGGACTCGATCCCGGGCGCGTGGCTCGCGACGAGCTGGCTCTGGCCGCACGCGGGCCGCCCCGTCGGGGACTACGCGCTCACGACGACGCTCGAGGACGGCCGCGGCCCGACACGGCGCGCCGAGACCTCCTTCCGCCTGACCCCGCTCGGCCCCACGCTTCCGCCGACCGCCGACTTCTCGTTCTCCCCCGTCGCCCCCGTCTCGGGCCAGGCCGTCGAGTTCCGCGACCATTCCGCCGACGCCGACGGCGCGCTCGCGCGGCGACTCTGGGAATTCGGCGACGGGACGAACGCGACGACGCCCGCGCCCACGCACGCGTACGCGCGGCCAGGCCGGTACGAGGTCCGGCTCACGGTCTGGGACGACTTCGACGCGGTCGCGCTTGCGTCCCGCACGCTCGACGTCGGCAACGCCCCGCCTGTCGCCGCCTTCCGCGCAGAGCCGACGGTGGGCGTCGCGGGCGAGCCGGTCCGCTTCATCGACGAGTCCTCGGACGCCGACGGCGTGATCGCGGACCGCCTCTGGTCGTTCGGCGACGGCACCGGCTCCGCCGAGACCGCGCCGGCCCACACGTACGCGGAGCCCGGCACGTACAACGTGAGCCTCACGGTGTTCGACGAACCGCGGTCGTTCCTCGGCGGCGCGACGATCACGCGCCCGTTCGTCGTGCTCGAACCGGGCGCGCGCACGGACCGGCCGATCCCGGACTTCGAGCCCCCGCTCAACCCGGTCGCCGGCCGCGCGGTGCGGTTCACCGACCGTTCGTTCTGGCCGGAAGGGCCCCTCGAGTACCATTGGGAGTTCGGCGATCGGACCGCCTCGAACCTCTCGAACCCGCTCCACACGTACACGGAGGCCGGCACGTACCTCGTGTCCCTCGCCGTCCGCCCCGTCGGACGGGCCGACCTCGAATCATCCGTCGCGCGCACCGTGGTCGTCGCGCCCGCGGGCGATCTCGCGCCGTTCTTCCGGTGGTCGCCGCCGCAGCCCACGACCGCGGCGCGGGTGCGGTTCGAGGACGCGACGCCTGTCGCGGGCGCGCCGGATACGCGCCTCTGGGAGTTCGGAGACGGGTCGAGCGCGCGCGGCAACACGACCGATCACGTGTACCCGCGGCCCGGTGCGTACACGGTGCGCCTCACCGTGTTCCTCCCCGACGGCGGCCAGGCGACGACCGAACGCGTCGTCGAGGTCGCCCGCGGCGCCGCCCCGGCCCGCGCGCCACCGGCGGACCTCGCGACCGGCGGCCTCGCATGGCACCGCGACGCCTACATCGCGGGCACTGAGCACCTCGAAGCGTACGCGGACACGTGGCGCCGCGAGGAGATCTCCGGTCGCGCCGGGAACGACTACCTCGCCACGGGCACCCGCGCCGCCTACCTCGAAGGCTCCGTCCCGGCCACTCCGTCGATGGCGCGCTGGATCGGAGGCGGCCTCACCGCGAGCGGCCCCATCGGCGCGACGACCTCGCTCCTCGAAGGAAACGTGGTGCACCGGTTCGGCGCCGCCGAGGTCCGCGCCCCGCCGCCTACCGTCGCGTTCCTGGGAAATCGGCCGGTGGACCTCTCAGGCCTCGCGACCACGATGCCCGCAGAGGACGACCTCTCCGACGGCCTCCTCCTCGCCGAGACCGCCCTCGAAGGCGGCGGCGTCGAAGTGCGCCGCTCCCTCACCCTCCTCGAGGGCACGCTCCACGCGGACGTCCGGACGACGATGCACGGCGGCGCGGACCAGCCGATGCGCCTCGTCACCGAGGTCGTGCTGCCCGCGCCGGCGGGCACCTGGATCGCGACCGGCGAGGAAGACCAAGCGCGCGTCCTCCCCGCCGCGGGCGCCGACAACGTCACGCTCGACCTCGGCGGCCGGCCGAACCGTTGGGTCGCCGCGTACTCGCCCGCCACGCTCGACGTCGCGGGCGTCGTCATCGCAGGCGACGCGACCGGTCTCACGCTCACGCGCGTCGGAGACAGCGTCGTCGTCCGCGTCGACCACGTCGGCCTCGGCCGCGTCGTCGCCGCAGAATACCTCGTCGCGTACCGTGTCGCAGACCCCGACGCCACGCGGTATGCCGGCGTCATGACGCTCGCCGCGCAGGACGCCTCCGAGATCGGCGTCGCGTACCTCGCGGACGGGCGCGCCGCCGCCGTCGCGTGGACGACGCCGCGCGCGGACCTCGCCGTCTCGACCGGCCGCGGCCTCTTCACGATCCTCGGCACGCGCGGCAGCTCGTGGACGCTCGCGATCGACGCGCCCGAGGAGGCCGCCGGGAAGGTCATGCGCCTCGTCATGCCCGCGGAGATGATCGACCGTGGGCTCGAGATCGCCATCGACGGCGACGCCGTCTCGCCCCTCGACTACCGCGCGAGGGCGGACGACGCGACCCTCGTCCTCGAGGTCCCCATCCCGCACTTCAGCCTCCGCACCGTGACCGTGCGCGCCGGCTCCGCGGGCGTGTCGCCGGCGTGGCTCTGGGTCGCGATCGGCCTCGCCGCCGTCGTCGGCGCGGAGTCGTGGTTCCTCGCGCGGCGCCGCGGCTGGTCGCCGAAGAGCGAAGCCGAGCTCGCGCCCCTCGCCGCCCGTGAGACGCCGCCGCCCGAGCCGCCCGCGGAGCTCGACGACAGCGACGTGAAAGAGGCGCTGCTGAAGAAATTGAAGGGGTGAGGCGGGCCGCGCGATCAAACCACCAAGACACCAACGGTACTTGGCCATCCGTTTCGTGGCGCCGGACGACACCGTGCCCGGACGATGCGTCGCCAGGCACTCCTCGAAGACCGAAAGACTGGAAGACCTACGGCTTGGAAGGTTGGTCTTTCGGTCTTCCGGTCTTCGACGGATGCCTTGCCTCGGAGCCGGCTCCGTGGCCGACTACCGACCAAGTCACCGACGATTTCGGGATCAACTTGGTATCTTGGTGTCTTGGTGGTTTGATTGACTGGCGCGCCGAGGCCTAGAACTTCACGCCGCGCGGCACCAAGTCCTCGCTGCCGCCATACCTCTCCTCGTTCCACGGGTCCGCGTTGTTGTGGTACCCCCGCGTCTCCCAGAATCCCCGCTCGTCGTCCTTCGAGAACCGGATCGCGCGAAGCCACTTCGCGCTCTTCCAGAAGTAACGGTGCGGCACGAACATGCGGAGAGGAAAACCGTGCTCCGGCGTGAGGTCCTTCCCGTTGTAGCCGTACGCGAGCAGCGACGCGGGCTTCCGAAGGTCCTCGATGTGCACGTTGGCCGTGAAGCCCTGCTCGCACTCGCACACGACGTACCGCACGTCCGGATGCGGCCGCACGAGGTCTAGCACGTGCGTCGTCGGCACTCCCTTGAAGGCCGCATCCAGCTTGCTCCACGTCGTCACGCAGTGGATGTCCGTGGTGACCTCCACCGACGGAAGCGCGCGCACTTGCGCGTACGAGAGCGTCAACGGCGCATCCACGTCGCCGTAGATGCGCAGGTCCCATGTCTTCGGATCGAACCACGGCACGCTCCCCGCGTGCAGCACCGGGAACTTGTCCGTGACGAACTGCCCTGGAGGGACGCGCTCCGGAGGCGCCGCGATACGACCCATCGCTTCGCGATGAAGATGGCCTTCGGCCTAAGGGTTTCCCCAGAAGCGTCCTTAGAGCCCATCCCGAAACTGGCGGGTGCCGTTTTGCGCGCCGCCGCGCCCGATCCGGCGAGGAGCGCGAGCGAAGGCGTGGCACCACACCGCGCCTTCAGGCGCGGTGAGTCGTGCCCGAGCCGAAAGCTCGGGCACGATCGCCACGCCGAGCGAGCGCGACGCCCC